>NZ_QWGO01000066.1:0-5625 GCF_003435535.1 Desulfotomaculum sp. OF05-3
CCGGACAGACGGCTTCGCCGCAACGGAATATTCAGCCTTATAAACCAAGCCGTTTTCTTATTTTCCTGCTCTTTTTCAGGATTGAGGAGAAGGGCTTGGGTGGTCTTGGAACTGGGATGCGTGCTTGGGTGACAGAGGAAAAAAGAAGCAGGACCAGACGAATTTCTTTGAAATTCATCTGACTCTGCTTCATGTTTTTTATGTTCTTTTTTACTCGGACACTTGGATAAGTCTGGGTGGGACGAGAACAAATACTATTCAAACTCGCAAAATCTAGTTTGATTTAGGTTATTTCAATGCGGTTATCTATACTATTTCGTATTAATAACCCACATTTTTCCACACGTTATTTTTCGTTTCACATATTTTTAGTACCAATCCAGTACCATTGCATTTTTTCATTATTGTGTGTAGTTCCGGTGGCTTGCAGGTTGGTTTGCTATTCACAGAATAATATTCTATCGTTTTGCATGTCCACCTATGAAAATTATAATCTCCAGACGATGTTTCTGCAACTACAAGTTTTGTGGTACTAATGGGTAGTACCATCATTCTCCATATCATTCATCAATTTATCAAAGTCACTTTCATATAGTGAATCCTGTATAACTCTGTATTTCTCAAACTCACTTTCTGCAAATTCCTTTGCAATAGCTGCAGTAACTTTTCCTTTATCCTGAAGTACTTCTGCATCATTAAATCTAAGAAATGCGTCAAGCTTTGTTTTCCAATCTTCCATAGTCATAGGAATATGTCTTCGTGCCTGTCTTGTTGCATAATCAAGATACATTGTCACAATCTCATTCACTTCTGCAAGTTCTTCTTTTTCTAAGTAGTTTTTTGCAATTGACACATCTGTTTTTACTATTTTACCATCAGGCGCATTTTTCCATGATTTAAGTCCCATATGTTCTTTATTATGATCAGCTCTTGCAACAATCACTTCTGCCGCTGTATTACCATGAACTGCATAATGCATCTTGTTCTGAACTGTTGCATAAAACTCTCTTGTCACCTGTGAATTCTTATCATAATCAACTGCTGTTGCATATATATCTGTAATTTTCTGGTAAAATCTTCTCTCACTTGCTCTGATTTCCTGAATCTCAGCAATAAGATGCTCAAAATAGTCTTCGTCGAAAATCTGTCCATTAATCAATCTGCTTTTATCAAGAACATAACCCTGCTTTGTAAATGTATCTAACACTTTGGTTGCCCATGTCCTGAACTGTGTTGCCCGTTCTGAATTAATTCGATACCCCACAGCAATAATAGCTGCTAACGAATAGAACTTATAATTGTATGTTTTTCCATCATCCGCAGTTTGTGCAAATTTTGCACAAACTGAATTTTCATCTAATTCGCCCTCTTTAAAAATGTTACTCAGATGTTTTGTAACCACACTTCTATCTACATCAAAAAGCTGTGAAATTGCCTTCTGCGTAAGCCATACATCGCCATTCTGAACCCTGACCTCTATTCCGTCTTCTCCTGCATCTCGTGTGAAAACTAGAAAATCCACAGTGCTATTTCTTATCTGTAATTCTTTGCTCATAAAAGCATTCCTTTCTCTAGATTCTATCAATACATCTCTATAAAACATTTTCCCCGGTTTCTTTCAAATATCAAGAAGGGAATTTCTGCTTTTGCCAGCATACTATTATTAACTGGAACATATTCATAATTTTCAATATCTGGTATACACTTTATAGCTTTCTTTTTATCTATACCATATAGATTATTTTCACTGCTGTTCCATAAAGCCTTAATCTTCAAAACAACACATTTTGTTTGAACCATCGCCTTATATTTTTCAAGCCTGCTTTTTTCTATCTCCTTTGATTTATCACCATAAGAAATAGTAATATATCTGGAATTGGATTTTATAATGCGAACATCTCCATTCCTTACTACCTCTTTAGGAAATCCCAAATCTTCAAAAAAACTATCATAATCTGTAATGCATTCTGGGAGTTCCATTTTGACTGCATAACTGCTATTTATAATATTCTGTATATCCTTATCATCAACCCTGAACATATAAATATTCCATCCCGTGCTATCGCCATCATTATCTAATATTGGAATAGAACCATAAGGATTAAACATATGTAAATTAGACAAATCATCTTTTGTTGGCTTTTTAAATTTGACTATTTCAAATGTTATGCTCATAAGTGTTCTCCTTTTTTATACATTTTTCAAAATAGTACTGCATTTAGAATATTTTTTTAATATTCATTCAACTTCTTCCGAAAATGCATTATAGTATTCAAAAAAAATAACGCATAATTCTTTATATAATTCTGTTAAGTCTTCTGTGGGTTTATGTAAATGTTCTCTTCTATCAATTTCTTTCTTTACTTCTTTTAACTTTGCATGAACCCTTCCTAAATTATATATTAATTGATGTCGTTGCAAATACAATTTCATTTCATAAAACATATATTTTCCTAATGTCGTTTTATAATATATTTCTCCACTCGTATGTCGCCCCAAATGCTTCTCATATTCATCTGTACATGGATCAATAAATCCCTTGTTTCCAACAACGGCAACAGCACTACTATCACTCGGCCACTTATTTGATTTTGATATATTGCAAAATGGACACGCATATAATAAATTATCATATTGAAATTTTAATTCAGGGAATTTTTCCTTAGGAGCAAAATGTTCAACATGATACACTTTACTCCCGCCACCATATTTATCTAAATCGTCACAATATGCACATCTATGCTCAAAATCATTAATCAAACGTTTTTTATTCTCTCTGTTTGTTCTCCACATTATTCCTGTATATGATCTTTGCGGATTCTTTTGTTTTACATTCATTTCAATCCTCTTTCAGTAACAAGTCTATTTTATCAATTAATTCATCTAACTTATTAGATTTCAAATCATTCTTAACCTCATCAGGAATTGCTGCATGTCCATCAATACTTTTCTCTAATTTACTATCTAATTCCAAAATCCGTTTGTCTATCGCAGCTGAATGACCTTTCTGTGGCAATAAACTTTCAATTTCTTTTTTCCATAATTCTAGTTGTTTATGATATTTCACAACCTGTTGTATTAACTTATAGTGTAATTCAACTCTCTCCTGCGGTTCTGACAAATATCTTTCAAAATCAAAAATCTGATATACATCAAATACTTCTTGCTCATATAATTCATCTTCATAAGAAGTTAAAATAAACAGCGGAAACTCCATAAATCTTTCCTGTATATAACGGGCAAGTTGAACACCGGTATAAGGCACTGTTGCATACGATGCAAGGTTATAATCAATCAGCAAAGCATCTATTTTTTCATCTATAATATATTCTGCAATATCATTCATATCAGCAGACAACGGAATTTCGAGCACTTCAAATCTGACATTTGAGTACCTATCAGCCTTTTGTTTTGATGCATCTTTCATGCCATATAAAAGATATGCCATCATTTGTGTGACTTTACTTCCATCATCATCAATAATACCAACTTTTATTACTTTCATCAAAATTTTTCCTCCTACAACGGAATTCTTATTTCTAAACCAAAGCCATTTTGAATCTGTGTTAATTTATAATCTCCATTATATTCTCTCACAGTAGATGCAATAATATACATTCCCAATCCTGTTCCTATAACATTACCGAACTGATCATACTTACTTGTTGAACCAAGTGTGAAAATTTCATATGGATTCTTAAATTTATTATCTAATCCATCTCCGTTATCCAAATAATTTACGACTAAATTCTCATTGGTTTTTAACTCAATTCTTATTTTTCTATTCTTTGTAGATGATTTTGAAAAAGCTTCTATTGAGTTAATAATTAAATTATAAAATATGCTCTCAAAGTCCGATTCAAAAATTCTTCTTTCCGCATTTTGCTCATCTTTGATTAACTCTACCTGTACCTTTTTTTGTACAAGAATTGGCTGTAAAACATTTACTATCTTCTCAATCGTATCATAAATGTTTTTCTTTAATCGCTTACGCTTATCCTTCTTGCTTTGATTTGTAACTACTGTTATCCAGGATTTTAAAAATTGATCATTCTTGTACAAGTCATTTAAATTTCTCTCAATAAGCATTTTATTATCATTTTCGATAGCCATACGCATAGGCTCTACCCTATTAACAAGCAATGCGTTAATACTTTTTAAATCATGCACTATTGAAGTTGTGATCAATCCATTTGTTGCTAATGCTCTTAGCAATTTTAACTCAGTAATTAACTCCTCTCTTTCTTCTTCAAAATATTGAACGGTTTTCGCCAAACTTTCCATTTTTTCCTTCTGAGCTTTATAATTTTTATCTTTTTTTCCACTCAAAACACTTTTTGCAATTTGACTACCTTCTTGTTTTGTTTTTTCTTTATGATTTACCCTATCATCATATATTTTAAAACTCCTTGCAATATATGCTCTATCCTTCTCAAGAATGGAAATAATTCTTATGAGAGCATCCTTTAATAACTTAAAGCTTTCATTTTCGATTATTCCTTCTCTACTTGATTTGTCCAGGATTGAAGCATTATTTATACGCGAAATAAATACTGTACCTTGACCTTGAGCATTACGAACAGTCCATGCTTCCGTCTTACTTGATACAGCAACTGGATTTGCATTATTTCTAGCTTCTAAACCTAGCCAATCAAATGAATCCGACCCATTCTCACCATATGGTCTAACCCAAAAATTATCACGATATATTTTTATTCCGCCATGTTCTTCCAGCCATTCATTTCGTGTTTTCCCTATTTCTTTATAAAAAAACACTTCTTTTTTCTGATTCTGTAATTTCATAAAGATATACTCAAATGTAAAGCTGCCTATCTGCTTAATTCTTTCTATATATTCAGAATCACTTGTATTGAACAATTGACTTATTGAATATGTAAATTCTAAACATTTCGCTTTAAAATCTTCTTTTCTATATGGATACCTCATAAACCTTTCTTCACGAAAAACATTTTCTGGAATCTTATCAACATCAAATTCATTCCTATAAAGATTAATCATAAAATTCTCTCCGTCAAAAACTGATTTAATTTTATAATCAAACTCATCTGAAAAATTGTTTTCTATTAATTCATACCCAGAATCTATACTTTTTTGCTGACAAATATAAAACTCATCTTGCTCTTTGGGAGGAATAAGAAATTCCATTGATTTTTTAATCCTCTCTATTTGATTATTAGTCCATTCATCACGCAAATTACTAATTTTTATTATTGTTCCGGTAGAAAAGTCAATTTCCTTCTCTATCCTATGCTCTAATTGTATTATTTTGTTTTTGACAGTATCCGGTATAAGCTCATATAAAGATAAACTAACATATTCAAATTCTGCTTCAATATCCTCAAGTAGATTCCCCTCTTCTTCAAAGCTATTCCAATTTGTTTTCCATCGAATAGTTGCATGCTCCTCTTGGCTTTTTGTAAACAATTCACACACTCCACCTAATCTATCCAAGGCAAATCGCCCGATACCCTTTTCTCCTGATTTTATACGTTTTTTCTTGGAAATATACTCTTTTTTCTTATTATCAGTACCAATCATCATCCAATTGTCTTCGATAATTTTCTTTGTCTATAGTGGTTCAGTTGTCAAGACAAAAATCCAAGC
>NZ_QWGO01000067.1:0-1540 GCF_003435535.1 Desulfotomaculum sp. OF05-3
TTATAAACCGTATGCTTTGCAAGTCCTGTCTCTCGAATGCAGTCCGCTTTCTTTCCTGCCGGGTGGCTCTCCTGCCATTCTCTGACTGTCCGCTCTGCTGTTGGTCTGCCCTCTTTTACTACTTCGCCTATAACTTTCATATCCTCTTTTTTTCGCCTTGCAAGATATAAATGAGCCTCTTGTTTTCTGTAATTTCGCTTATTTGCTGGTATCGTAACCTTTGTGTTGTCCTCTATCCATTCCCGGCTTGCTATCGTTGACAACCTTTTTCTGTCCCCTTTCAATGCCCGGAGAGCGTCTTTCACATCTGCCCGGCTGAAATGGTTGTCCTCGTCCTCGGTAAGGCTCTCTAAATGGTCCAAGAACGCATAGGCGTCTCTCCGTATCTTCTGCTCGGATATGCCACACTTCAAGCCATAAGAGCACAACGCCATAATAGAAAAGTAACGCCCTCCGGCTTTCACTTCCTCGGTTATTTTCCGTTTCCACCACTCATATAAAGCTTCGTTACATACCCACGTACCGCCCTGCTTCTTACTTTTCTGCTTCGGCTCTCCCTGCACGATCCGCTTCTCATACCATTCCGGGTACAGCTCCTTTGCTTCTTCCAGCGTAACGGTACTTTTTCTTCTCGGCTTCTCGTACAACGGAGCAAGGTCTACCTTACAGCTCGGTATGCTGGCTTTTATGTCCTCCAGCGTGTAACGGTTCTCTGACAGCTTATAGGCTTTTACTGGGAAATCTGCACCCAGCTTCGACTGACTCCCCACACACCGGAAACCTTGATAAATTCCGGTTATATCCGGGCTGTCCGGACGGATAGAGCTGGTATCATTCCATAGCCGCCGGATAAAGGCTTCTTTCAGCTCCGCAAGCACTTCTTCCCGGTTTCGATACAACTGAACCGGCTCCTGCAAGAAATAGTAAAGATGTACCCCCTTGCCGGAGCTGACAAGATAAGTCGGACGAAGCTGCACACCATTCCCAAACTGCTTCAACAGGTTCTTTAACTGCTGTTTGCCTACATAATCCACATCCACCACCACCGCAAACAGCTCATGAGCGTTCTCTTTCGTGTGTGACTTCCCGTAAAAACTAATAGGCGGTATCAGCCCAAACCTATCTCCTATGACCTTATCCAGCATTTTCAGACTATCATCAATTACCCACTGCCGGGTTCTTCCTTTGCCGGACGGTCTAATCTGTGTCGCTATAATATTACCTTTTCCGTCCCCCGGCTCTTGCTGCAGACTACCAGTCGGAAACAACTCTCGATAGAAATCATGAGGACTTACTTCCGGGTATCCCCTCTCCAGCATAAGAGCTTCTTTCTCCCGATAAGCAGACTTCCACTCATACCCTCTTTTATCTCTCCTTTTGGTGTATTTTGCCATAGTCTTTTACACCTCACTCCCTCTCGCCTTGACCGCTAATCTTATCAATAGGTTTTTGCACCTTTTTCTCTCAAGTATAAGGGAGTGCCTTTTTGGTGTCAATACCTACACCTCACTCCCTCTCGCCTTGACCGCTAATCTTATCA
>NZ_QWGO01000067.1:1550-5224 GCF_003435535.1 Desulfotomaculum sp. OF05-3
CTCAAGTATAAGGGAGTGCCTTTTTGGTGTCAATACCTACACCTCACTCCCTCTCGCCTTGACCGCTAATCTTATCACTACAGTATTTTACCTTTTTCTTCGTACCGACAAACTGGAATTTACATTATGCTCACAACATTAGTTATTTCTTGCTGTCTGGTTTTCATTTTTCTCCAACTTACAAATCCGTATATATCATTAGCAAAGAACGCAATAAAACATACTACCACCGAAACATATCTAATATCATACAGACTTGCCAATATCCATAATATAATCAAAACAATATCATTGGCAGCGTATGCCAATGCAAAATACGGACTTCTCCTAAAGGTAAGGTATACTGCAAGAAAACTTGTTGTTACCGATATAGTGCTCGGGATGATGTTAGCTGTATTAAAACACTTCAAAATCAAATAGAATAGAAATGTAACAACAAATGTCACAATCCACATACAGACATTTTCTCTTTTTCCAATGCTATTAACTTTAACCTCCGCTTTGTTTCCGTTATACGGATTCTTCAGCCATGATATTAAGGCAAAAATTGCCATCGGCATTGTCATTCCAAGATATGTAATCATCTCCCCATAATACGAAAAGGTATATGAAATAATCCCATACAGCAAACTGAATACAACCATAAGTAATTGTCCAAACGGATTTCCCTTTGCGTTAAATATCAAAGATGTTACTCCTATTAGCGATGCACACAAAGTCATATAATTTATTCTGTCAAAAACACAGAATGAAATTATAATAACCATTACAGAAGAACTCCACAAAACAATTTCACTTTTTGAAAAATAGTCCTTAAACTCTTTCATAATAACCTCCAAAAAAATAAGCATCCGAATATACATCTTCAAAGACCTAACGATGTACAGTCGAATGCTTTACGCATCTACTACCCGGTGGCAGTGCTTATTCTTTATCAACTTTTTTCATTTTAACCAGGTCAATTGCTTCTTTACCAGTCAGGTGTTCAATTGTCATTTCAATGATTGCCATGTTTCTGATAGAAGAATCAATTTCTTTAGGAATTCCATCTTTGTAATCTGCTGAATATTTCATAAAAAGCAAGGTTGCAATACGACGCATTTCATTCATATCTTCTACAAGATGTACTTTACCGAACGCAATGACGCTTCTGAAATATGTAGTATATTTCTCCGGCACAATATGATCTTGATCAATTACGCAAAAAGATGCTTTTTCATGTTTAATAATTGCATCAATTTTGTGTCCGCTTTTAGCAGAATGGAAATACAGTTTTCCATCTATATAAACATAGCTTATAGGAACGGCGTATGGATAATCATTATCTCCGATTAACGCTAAAGTTCCGCTTGTATTTCTGTTCAAAATTTCTATAGCGGTTTCTTGTGGCAATAACTGCTTAAATCTTCTCATTTCTCTAAACATGGTTCTTCTCCTTTTAATGTTATAAAAGAAAAAGCATTTGAATGCACATCTTCAAAGACCTAACGATGTACAAACAAATGCTTTACGCATTCACTACCCGTTGGCAGTTTTTATTCTATATTAACATTATCTATTATAATAAATAACACCTCAAAAAACAATAGAAAATTCTAATTTATCACTCTTTTTTACTTTCCAAACAAGCTATATGCCAGCATAAGAAACACTAAAATATTGCAGACCATACCGCCCCAAAACAGGTACAACTTCAAGCCCTCATATCTGAAAAAGCTGTTCTTACTTTCCTCCAGCTCCCGGATCTTCTGCTTCATCACGCTCGTAAGTGTATCAGACTGCTTCTCAAGAAGCTTTGTAGCCCTCTGTATAGCCTCTATATTCGCCTGTAACGCCTTTCTAACCTCTTGGACGGTGTTTTCCTTAACCTCATCTTTCAAGCTCCCAACCTCGTCCGATATAGCGTCTTGAAGCAACTCGTTGCTGTTCTTCAGCAGCTCTACGCTCTGCTTCAGCTCGCTGATGAGCTTCCTGTTCTGCTCTGCGTCTCTCTGCCTGTTCTGCTCTGCCCTTACTTGTTCTTGATTTGACTGCTTCATCAATTCCTCGCAGTTCTCGCTCGACATCGCCAACGCTTCTTTGAGCAGACTGTTTTCCAGCTCTGTCCGGCTCTGTCGGTTTAACTCTTGAAGCTGCTCTCTTGGACTGCTCTGCTTCTGCTGTTCGTGCATTTCTCTCAAACTCATGCTCCATGCTCTCCTTTCCGAAATCCATATTGTAGTATTTTTCCAGCTTGTTATCTCTGATTTTACAAGCCTTTTCTCCTGCCTGTTCCCTGGCTAAGTCGGTATATGTGATGTACTTATGGCTGTCCTGCCAGTCCACTCCGTACCCTCTTTCATTCATCAGCCGGATAAATGTTTCCCGGCTGGTCGCTGTTTCCTTACAATCCAGCACCGCAAGGGCAATATCCTGCACATAGCTTTTGACCTTTCCCTGCTCTGCCTGTTTCAAAAGCTGGTAGGTGTCTTTGCTCCATGCCACCGTTTCTTCCCGTACTTCTCCAGCAAATGTCTTTCCTTTCTCCGGCACATGCAAGCCCTGTTCCCGGCTCTGCTCGTTGCACCGTTCCTTTAAGTCTTTAAGGTCGTGCTTACTCCATTGGAGCTTATGACCGTTCTCATAATTTACGGAATTAACAATAAAGTGCGTGTGTATATGCCCCTTGTCTATATGCGTGGCTATCAGAACTTCATGCCCTTTCCATGCCTTTGTATGCTCTGCCAGCTCGACAGCGTTCTTGTGAGCCTGCTCCGGGGTTATTTCCTCGTCCTCATGGTAGGATTGCACATAATGCTTATAGGTTCTTCCGTCCGTCTTGCCCCACAGCTCCTTTGTGGCTTGCATTTCTTCCTTGACCGTCTCCGGCTCACAATGCAGACCGCTGACAAGCTTCTCCTCTGTCTTTTCTTTTTTCGTCACATAATCTATTGCGTGCCCTATGCCCGCCTTTGAAGATACCGCCTTAATGACTGCCATACTTTGTTCAGCTCCTCTCCATGCTTCCGCACTTCCGCTTCACTCGGCAACATTCCCCCCTCATTACACCGCTTTGCTATTTGGTTGAGGTTGTTCCCTATCCGTTTCAGTTCCGGGATAAGTTCTTTGATACCGTCCGTATTCACGATCTGCTTCTCCAGCACACAGGAAAGGATATACTCCTGCTGGTTCTTTCCACTCTCTAAAATCTTCTCCTGCAACTGCCGGTATTCTTCTTCACTTACTCGGAATGATAACTGCTTTGGTCTTGTCTTGTTCATACCCTTACCACTCCATATCCATGACATCAAGCAAGTCAAAGAAACGCTCCAGCGTCTTATTTTCCTTTTCTGCCGGGTTCTGTTTTACATATTTATCAATTACTTTCATCAGCTCCTGCACCTCGTATCTGTACTCAAACTGAATTTTATCCATTTCTTTTTTCATGCCTTTGACCTCTCTTTCTTCGGTGCTACCACCGTCACACTATGAGCCTTTCGGCTCTCTGAAAAGGGGGATTGAAGGGGGGCTTGCCACCCTCACAAGTTCTAAAGTGGTAACACTTTAGGGAACTTGCAATATATCCGCTACACATATTATAGCATGATATAAACTCTATATCAAGCGGATATATTCGTGCGTATATTCTGCCAAGAATATAGTGGAGCTTACTTCCTCTTGGGCGACTTTGGAAG
>NZ_QWGO01000068.1:0-5154 GCF_003435535.1 Desulfotomaculum sp. OF05-3
GTGAGGGGAGCTGCTTCGCCCCAGCCGTCCGGGTAGCGTCTGACATTCCCACGGATTTTCTGCACAAGGTCAAAGGTCTGCTGGTCAATGATAGCTTCATGGGTATTCTCGAAAATCGTCCATTCGTCCTCCGGGACATAATGGCTTTTCTTGTCCTTGAAGTGCTTTCGGGTCTTGAAGTTGATGGTGTGTCCCAGATATTCACGCTTTTCAAGAATGTTGCAGATGGTGGAAGAACCCCAGCCGTACACATCTTTGAAAGTCTTGTTTTTGTTCACGCCCTCGCCGTGTTGGGCAAGGTAAGCAGACGGAATAAGCACCTTTTCCGATTTCAGTTTGCTGGCGATCTGATACGGACCGTAGCCGTCAATCGTCATGGCAAAGATGCGCTTGACCATCTCGGCGGCTTCGGGGTCAACCAACCATTGGTCTCTGGCTTCGTTCCAGAGATAGCCGTAAATGACCGTGCCTGTAAGGTGCTTGCCGGACTTGCCTTTGGACTGGAAAGTGGAACGGATTTTACGGCTGGTGTCTCTGGCGTAGTATTCATTCATGATATTCAGAAATGGTGTAAAATCATTATCTGCCGGATTGGCACTGTCAACTCCGTTATTGACTGCAATAAAACGGACATTTTTCTTAGGAAACATCATTTCAGTATAGAAACCTACTTGCAGATAGTTTCTGCCAAATCGGGACATATCTTTGACGATCACTGTTCCCACCCTGCCAGCTTCAATCTCTGTCAGCAGAGAATTGAATGCCGGTCTGTTGAAGTTCGTTCCTGAATATCCATCATCACTGAAATGCTGAATATTATCAAATCCATGCTGTACTGCATAATCTTCCAGATACTTCTTCTGCAAGGACGATGCAAACCGCGCCATCAAAGTGGTGCACGATAAGTTCTTCGGCAACGAGGACTGACCGATCGGTCTTTCCTTTTTTGAAGCAGCGTGTTATACTATAGAAAATAGTGTAACGCGCTGCTTTTTTCAGCAGGCGGAAGGAGTTAGAAACGATGATTTATCACTGCGAGGATCACACCTGTAATTATTGGGATGAAGGCGAAAAGCTGCCGGAGCGCTGCCCGCAGTGCGGCCGGAAATTGCTGCGCGCCAACGAGACCGATATGACCGGAGATGATTGGACGGCTTTAGGCAACACCCTTTGGGATGCAGAGGCATCGGATAAAAAGCGCATGGTGGATTGTTTTCGGAAAGCTGCATATCTCGGCAGCGCATGGGGCGTATGCAATCTGGGCATCTGCATGGAGCAGGGAAACGGCGTGGAGGCGGATCCGGTTCAGGCTTTTTGGCTTTATCAGCAGGCGGTGGAAATGGGGAGCCTGAATGCGGTGTGCTGCTTGGGCGTGTGCTATCAATACGGCATTGGCACGGCTCCGGATGCGGAAAAGGCTGCCGAGTTATACTGCAAGGCGGCGGAATACGGTTCGCCCCGCGGACAGATGCTGCTCGCCCGCGCCTTCCACGACGGGATCGGCGTGGAAGCCGACGCTGCCGAGGCCGTGCACTGGGTGCGCGCGGCGGCGTATCAGCGCTACGGTGAAGGTATGTACCGGCTGGGCGTATGCTATGAATACGGCGACGGCGTGGAGCAAAACTGGGAGCATGCTGTGCATTGGTTCCGCGAGGCGGCAGAGAGTGGCGTGAGCACGGCAATGACGGATCTGGGATACTGCTATGAAAAGGGCTGCGGCGTGGAACAGAGTTGGGAGCAGGCCTTTTCCTGGTATCGCAGAGGTGCGGAGTGCGGCGATTTGCAATCCATGAATAATCTGGCATACTGCTACGAGCGCGGCGAAGGCGTGGAACAGAACGAAGACAGGGCGCTTTACTGGTACCGGCGGGGAGCTGAGGCAGGAAGTGTTCACTGCATGTTCTGCCTTGGCTGGAATTACAGCAATGGCGTGGGCGTGAAGCAAGATATGACGGAAGCGATCCGTTGGTATACTGCTGCCGCCGAGGGCGGAAATGCTGCTGCCATGCATAGTCTCGGCTGGCATTACGACCACGGCGAAGGCGTGGAACAGGATATGAAAAAGGCAATTTGCTGGTACGAACGAGCAGCAGAGCAGAACCGCCCGGCTGCCATGAATAGCCTGGGCGAATGTTATGCGATGGGACGGGGCGTGCCGCGGGATTTGGAAACGGCCATGGAATGGTATCGCCGCGCGGCGGAGCTGGGTGAAGCCATGGCGGATTACAACATGGGATGGCATTTGGAGCAGGCAGGGAAGCTGTCTGAGGCGTATGCCCATTACCGCAAAGCTGCCGATGGGAATGACGACAGCGCCTGGTGGGCGTTGGGGCGTTTTTATGAAAACGGCGTCGTCGTTGCGCAGGACGGAAAGGAAGCGCGCCGCTGCTATGAAACTGGCGAGAAATTGGGCAGTGTGAAATGCAAAATGCGCTTGGCGCGCTGCAAGCTTTTGGGTATCGGCGGCCGCAGGGAAAAGAAAGCCGGTTTGGATCTATGCCGTCAGGCGTTGGAATTGGCAAAGGAGAGCAGCGAAAAAGAGGATTACGGCTATGAAGCCGAAATGAATCTTTTGCGGCGTACCATTGCGGAAAACGAATCATAAAGGACGAAAAAAGGGACGCTTCGGCGCAATGTCATGATTCCGGTTATGATTTCATCAAATACAGAACCGCGATTTTGTTTTGCGATCCGCAAATCTTTCAGTTTTCCAAGACCCATCAAATGATGAAAGTCCAGTTTGGAGAAGCCAATCACCAACTCTACGGTTTTTCCCTTTCGGCCAATAATGATCCGATATTGTATCTCCAACAAATTTTCAAATGCTTTTGCACACTTTTGTAATTTATCCATAAAACCTCTCTGTCCACATAAAGAAAGCCGCCCTGCAATGCAAGGCGGCTTTGAGCATTTTCTTTCGGCTTGCAGCCTACTCCGGTTTGAGGTTACTGCACAACCCCTACTGAAAGCTCTGCATAACAAGGCATTCCGGTACGCTATTATGCTTCAACGCTTTGGCAGACACACGCCGTTGCCTACCTTGTACTATTATTATATGCAACTTTAGAAAATATGTCAATCCCCATGAAAAATCAGAAAATATCTTCTCTGCTTATGAGAAAGGAGGCTCCATCTATGGCAACCACACGCATCATGCCCCTGCATATCGGCAAGGGGCGCACTGAGAGTCAGGCAATCAGCGATATTATTGATTATGTGGCAAATCCGCAAAAGACCGACAACAGAAAACTGATTACCGGCTATGGCTGTGACAGCCGGACCGCCGATGCGGAGTTTCTGCTGGCGAAGCGGCATGATTCTTGTAATTACCATAATAGAAGGACCTCCTCTCATAAATATTTTTGTTTTCGCTGAACTCTTTGCTTCTATCGTTGCAATAACTTTCTCCGCTAGGTATAATAAAAAAGAACATTCTACAACCTCAAAGGAGGGATTTCTATGATAGAACAGCTCATTGCTGAAGCAACAGAATGTGATTTCAAAGTTGCTCTCGAAACAAAAAAGCCAAAAAGCTGGTTAAAAAAGTGTCAGTGCCTTTTCCAATGGAATCGGCGGCACTCTGTTTTTCGGAGTCTCCGATGACCGGGAGCCTATCGGCTTGTCCGATGTTCAAAAGGATGCTGAAGCGATCAGCCGCTTAATCAAAGAACGAATCACACCATTACCTCAGTTTATCTTAAAACCATTACAGGAAGATGGTAAAAATCTATTAGCTCTGGAGGTTTCTCCCGGCCGCAGCACCCCATATTATTACAAGGCAGACGGCGTGATGGAAGCATATATCCGTGTTGGAAATGAAAGCGTAATTGCCCCGGATTACATTGTGAATGAACTGATCTTAAAGGGAAGCAATCAGTCCTTTAATACCCTAACAACAGATGCGGTAAAAAAGGATTACAGCTTTACACTTCTGGAAGCAACCTATCTGGAACGGACTGGTCTCCGCTTTGAGCCATCCGATTATGTCTCCTTCGGTTTGACTGACAAAAATGGGGTCTTGACCAATGCCGGAAAGCTCATGACCGATCAGCACACAGTTTATAACTCCCGTATGTTCTGTACCCGGTGGAATGGCTTGGAAAAAGGCTCTATCTTTGATGATGCGCTGGACGCTAAAGAATACGAAGGGAATCTGATTTATCTACTGAAAAGCGGCAGTGAATTTATTCGCAATAATTCCAAAGTCCGTTTTGTCAAAGAGGCACAGTATCGGGTAGTCAGGAATACGATATTTACAGTATCCGTTCCATGCGACGAAACCCTGTGATTGCTGACCTGTTCCACCGCATGAAGTACATGGAACGCCGTGGAAGTGGCCTACGCAAAATCGTCAGTGAAACCGAAAAGCTGCCTGGATACACAGAGGCATATAAGCCCGAATTTTCCTCAACAGCGACAGATTTCAGAGTCATTTTGAAAAATGTGAATTACCATCTTAGTCAGAAAGACTTAGTCAGTGACCAAGATTGTGACCAAGTTAGTGATCAAGATAAATCACAGGACATCCTACACGCAGTCTTGGATTTTTGTATAACAGAAAAAAGCAAACAAGAAATTTGCTCGTTTATTGGTTATCGAAATCTCACTTATTTTACAAGAAAATATTTGAATCCTCTACTGGCAAGTGGCCAGCTTAAAATGACTATTCCAGATAAGCCAAACAGTCGAAAACAAAAATATATTACAGTTCGTTCCGAATAAACAGAGAAGCAGGGCATTGGGTCTCATCTCCCATTGTCCTGCTACTTTTCATTCTAAATTATATTCACATACCGGAAAGTTGAATGTCGGCGGGCATCAAGTCTACTCCCTCCAGGTGATGCAGGATACCCTCGCCGGAATGAATCGGCTTATCCATCAGGATATGCCCCATAGCGTCCGACAGCGTAAATGGCAGCTTGTCCGGCTGGGGATTGCCTAAGCTGATCGTCAGGCTGCCTTGCGGGTCTTCGTCGATCAGCAGGACTTTCTTTCCGGCCTGCGCCAGCCCGATTCCCAAGTTGGCACAGGTCGTTGTCTTGCCAACGCTTCTCCGCTCCCGCTCCGGTCGGCGCTGAACATGTGCCACTGGCACATAGCGCCCTTTCTGGTTGGCAACGGCGATGATTTGCGTGTTCATTGACTTCACCTCAT
>NZ_QWGO01000069.1:0-4881 GCF_003435535.1 Desulfotomaculum sp. OF05-3
TTATAAACCGTATGCTTTGCAAGTCCTGTCTCTCGGATGCAGTCCGCTTTTGTTCCCAGAGGGTTGCTTTCTCTCCATTCTTCGACAATCTTCGCCTTGTCTGGTCTCCCTTGTAGAGCTTTGCCCCTGTCCTCATTCATTGTTTCAAGGGTAAAACGTGCGATTTTTAAGTGCGTGGCTTGCTTTCTGCCGTTCCTCTTATTTGGCGGTATGACAACTTTCGTCTGCTTCTCTATCCATTCTCGGCTTGCCATAGTCGAAAGTAGCTTGTTATCAGCTTTGAGGGCTTTCAATGCGTCCTTTACATCTTCCCTTGTAAAATGGTTGTCCTCATCATCTGTAAGGCTCTCCAGATGCTCCAAAAATGAATAGGCATCTTGCCTTATTCGTCTTTCAGATATGCCACATTTCAAGCCATACGCACACAATGCCATGATTGAGAAGTACCTACCGCCTACCTTTACTTCGGTAAAAATCTTGTTCTTCCACCACTCATAAAGGGCTTCATTACACACCCATGTGCCTTTTTTCTTCGGTCTGCCCTCTACAACTCGCTCTTGATACCACTCTGGGTACAGCTTCTTTGCTTCGTCCAGTGACAGCTTACTCTTTTCTTTCTTCGGCTTCTCTGTAAGTACCGATAAATCAACCTTACAGTTCGGTATGCTGTCCTTTATATCTTCCAGAGTATAGCGGTTATCCGACATCTTATAGGCTTTCACTGGGAAGTCTGCCCCCAGCTTGCTCTGGCTCCCAACACACCTAAAGCCTTGATAGATACCTGTTATATCTGGGCTGTCTGGTCTGATACTGCTCGTATCGTTCCATAGTCTGCGGATAAATGCTTCTTTCAGCTCCGCAAGGGTATCTTCCAGATTATGATACAACTGTACTGGCTCTTTCAAAAAGTAATAGGCATGGACACCCTTTCCAGAACTCACAAGGTAGGTCGGTCGGAGCTGTACTCCGTTCCCGAATTGCTTCAAGAGGTTCTTCAACTGCTGTTTTCCGACATAATCAATATCTATTGCAACCGCATACAGTTCATGTGCGTTCTGCTTCGTGTGTGTCTTGCCATAGAACGTGATAGGCGGTATCAGTCCGAACTCGTCCCCTATGACCTTATCAAGCATATTCAGACTATCATCTATAACCCACTGCTTCGTTCTTCCCTTTCCAGATGGTCTTATCTGGGTTGCAATCACATTTCCTTTTCCGTCATGCTCTGCACTCTGTAAGCTCCCCTCTGGGAACAAGTCACGATAGAACTCATGGGGGCTGACCTCTGGAAAACCTCTCTCCAACATCAGCTCCTCTTTATCCCTATATACCTTTCTCCACTCATACATTGTTTTTGTATTTCTACGCATATTTTTCTCCTACTTAGATATATTATATAATATACTGCCCTTACTCCGCTTGACCGCTAATCTTATCAATAGATTTTTGCACCTTTTTCTCTCAAGTATAAGGGAGTGCCTTTTTGGTGTCAATATCTACACCTCACTCCCTCTCGCCTTCACCGCTTATCTTATCAATGAAGTATTTTACCTTTTTCCATCAAGTATAAGGGAGTGCCTTTTTGGTGTCAATATCTACACCTCACTCCCTCTCGCCCTTATCGCTTATCTTATCAATGAATTTATTGCACCTTTTTGACCTCTAAAAAAAGGGAGTGAATTAAGAATATCTCATCCTCACTTCACTCCCTCTTATTTTCATCACTACTCTTACCAATATTTCAGTATTTTCTACTTAGCATCACGAAGAGTTCCTTTCCATACTGCGTATTCGTCACCTTTCTCATCAGTTGCGGTTAATATTGCTTCACAATATGGATTTGATGGTGGATTCGGAGTCGTATATACATAGCTTCGAGAATTAGTTCCTGTATACCCATTATGATCTTCTTCATTTGTATGCCAACTATTTACTCCTTCAGCTCTTGTTACAAGTTTACTGGATTTTAATTTTAATGGATTAGACGTCATAGATGCCTTAACTGTGTACTGCGGTCTTCCAGATGAATCTAAACCATCATAAAAATACTCCATACTTCCTAAAATTCTATTTTCAATATCTAAAGCTGTAGCAGGAATAGGTTCTCGAGAAGAAATTGTGTTTTTTCCATCACACGCAAAATATACTTTATCCAGCAAAACAGATTCTCCATTAGTTGAACGAGTCACCGATTCTACCGCCTCGGTTTCAGCAGGAGCTGTATCTGCTGCAAAACTAACCATATTCATAGCCATCATCATTATTGCTGCCAAAGCTAACGCTACAGATCTGCGAATATTTCTCATTAATTTTCCTCCTATGTCAATGTATTTTTATAGCATCTAAAGCAACAAGTACATTGGCATCCCCTCCTTTTTGTTTTACTATACTATATTTTCAACAAAAAAACATTAATTATATATAACATTTTTATAAAACTTTACTTGACAAATAAATAATATAACACTATCAAAAACGTCCCAATATTACAGACCATACCGCCCCAAAACAGGTATATCTTCAAGCCCTCATATCTGAAAAAGCTGTTTTTGCTTTCCTCCAGCTCCCGGACTTTCTGCTTCATTACGCTTGTAAGCGTATCAGACTGCTTTTCAAGAGCTTTTGTTGCCTTCTGTACCGCCTCTATATTCGCCTGTAACGCCTTTTTTACCTCTTGGACGGTACTTTCTCTGACCTCATCTCTCAGGCTCCCAATTCCGGCTGATATGGCGTTCTGAAGTAGTTCGTTGCTGTTCTCTAACTGCTCGACTTGCTTCTTCAGCTCGCTGATGAGCTGCCTGCTCAGCTCGGCGTCTCTCTGCCTGTTCTGCTCTGCCCTTGCTTGTCCTTGATTTGACTGCTTCATCAATTCCTCGCAGCTCTCGCTCGACAAAGCTAAGGCTTCCTTCAGCAGGCTGTTCTCCAGCTCTGTCCGGCTCTGACGGTTCAGTTC
The DNA here is from genome assembly GCF_003435535.1 of Desulfotomaculum sp. OF05-3. Classification (NCBI taxonomy): domain Bacteria; kingdom Bacillati; phylum Bacillota; class Clostridia; order Eubacteriales; family Desulfotomaculaceae; genus Desulfotomaculum; species Desulfotomaculum sp. OF05-3. Next base: position 2,954 of record NZ_QWGO01000069.1, read on the forward strand.
TTGGATCCGTTCTCTCGGACTTGCCTGCTCTGACTTCTGCTGTTCGTGCATTTCTCTCAAACTCATGCTCCAGTTCCTCCTTTCCAAAACCCATGTTGTAGTATTTTTCCAGCTTATTATTACGAATTTTGCAAGCCTTTTCTCCTGCCTGCTTCCTTGCTAAGTCGGTATATGTGATGTATTTGTGGCTGTCCTGCCAGTCCACTCCGTACCCTCTTTCATTCATCAGCCGAATAAAGCTTTCCCGGCTGGTCGCTGTTTCCTTACAGTCCAGGACTGCCAGGGCAATGTCCTGGACATAGCTTTTCACTTTCCCCTGCTCCGCCTGCTTCAGAAGCTGGTACGTCTCTTTTTTCCATGCCACTGTTTCCTCACGTTCCGCTCCTTCAAAGGTCTTTCCCTTTTCTGAGACGTGTAGCCCCTGCTCCCTGCTCTGTGCGTTGCACCGCTCCTTCAGCTCCTGCAGGTCGGCGCTGCTCCACTGCAGCTTGTGCCCGTCCTCAAAATTGACGGAATTGACGATAAAGTGCGTATGGATATGTTTTTTGTCCTTATGGGTAGCCACAAGCACCTCAAACCCTTTCCATGCCGACGTATTCTCTGCAAGCTGTAAGGCGTTCCTGTGTGCCTGCTCCGGCGTGATTTTCTCGTCCTTATGGTAGCTCTGGACAAAGTGCTTGTATGTCCTTCCCCCGGTTTTCTCCCATAGTTCCTTGGTGGCTTGCATTTCGTCCTTTACTGTATCTGGTTCACAGTGCAGACCGCTGACAAGCTTATCCTCTGTCTTTTCCTCTTTTGTCACATAGTCCAGTGCTTGCCCTATGCCTGCTTTTGAAGATACTGCTTTAATAACTGCCATACTTCTCTCACCTCTTTCATGGTGTTAGGAAGCTCTTGCTTATAGTCCACATATCCATTTTCATTCAGCTTCTTGGCTATCTGGTTCAGATTGTTGCCTTGCCTTTTCAGCTCTGGATATATCTCTTTCAGTCCGTCCAGATTGACAATGTTCGACTGTGTGAGGGCTTCAATGATATATTGCTGTTGGCTCTTTCCAGACTGCTCTACTTTTTCTTTTATCTGTGCAAGTTCTTCCTCTGACACTCTTATAACTATCTGCTTCGGTCTTGTCCTATTCATTGATGAAGTCCTCTCTTTCCTTTACCCACTTCTTAATGAGTTCGATTTCCTCGTTCATGTTCGGCTCTTTCTCTGGCTTCCAGTCCGCTCTCATGTCTTTCAGTTCTTCCAGTGCTTCTTCTAAGTCTGCCTTATAGCTTTCTAAATCTTCTTTTTCGCTTGCTATATATTCATCAACACTATTGTAACAAGGCACACACTCATAGCTTGTAAAATCATCATTATACTTGTGGTACACAATGTCTTTCCATTCATCACTTGGCTCTGCTATGTTCTGTTTAGTAATTTCAATGTCGGATTTTATTGTCTCTACGTTCTCCAACATATCCAGATAATGCTCTGGTTCATAACCCAAATTCAATAAGTGATTCAGCAGTGTAGGCTCTGGGAACATTCCGAACCAACAACGCTCGAACCACTGGTCAGCATAATCTCTTTCATCACTTCCATTGGAGTAAGTACCGCCCACCAAATCTCCGACAAAATTCTCTATCAGCTCTCCGATTGTCAGACCATGCTTCCCACACTTTCTCGCCAGTCGGTCACAATCTGCGTCCGACAATTTCACTGTGATTTTTCTCTCTCTGATTGTCTCAATTTCTTTCTGCTGTTCCTCGCCCCAACTCATGCTTTTACCTCTCTTTCTTCTTGGCTATCACTCAACAATTTACCGCATATCTGCGGTCACTCAAAGGGGGATTGAAGGGGGGCTTTGCCACCCTCACAAGTTCTAAAGTGTAGCCGTTAGGCTATCACTTTAGGGAACTTGCAATATATCCGCTACACAT
>NZ_QWGO01000007.1:0-83504 GCF_003435535.1 Desulfotomaculum sp. OF05-3
TTCTTTATATTATTTTATCTAGCACAACAGGTTAAGTTATATATTTGGAAGAATAAAGAAGAAAAGAAATTTCCGATAAAAATGAACTTTCCCCCAATTGCCTGTCTCTATAAGACAGATGCATCAAAAAAGAGAGGAGGCAGGACATGGATGAAGAGAATATCGTGAGACGCATGATCAACGGGGACATGGATGCCTTCGGGGAGCTGATGGAGAAGTATGAGAGGCCGGCGCTCAGGGCGGCCTGGCTGATCTCCGGGAACGCGGCGGACAGCGAGGACATTGTCCAGGAGACATTCACCGCCTGCTATTTAAACAGAAAGAAGCTCCGGGATCCGGCAGCCTTTAAGACATGGTTTTACAGGATACTCACAAGATCCGCGTGGAAGATCAGCAGAAAGTCGCGGAAAGAACAGCCGGAGGAGGAACCTGCATCCGGGCAGGCGGACACCGGAAGGTCCGTCCTGGAAAACTGCATTATGAAGGAAGAGGAGCGGATCCTCTACGAGGCGGTGGAAAAGCTGCCGCCGAAGCAGAAGACCGTGTTGATCCTGTACTATTACAATGATATGCCGATCCGCGAGATCGCAAGGGTCTGCGGAGTGTTTGAGGGAACGGTGAAATCCAGGCTGTTCCACGCGAAGGAACAGTTGAAGCAAATCCTCACACAGGAGGAAGGAGGAAAAACATGGACGATCCTATCTTAGAAAAGAGACTGAAAAACATGTTTGAGAGCCGCGCAGGCGAACTTCCGGACGAATCGGTGCGGAAGGCGCGGATCCGGAGAAATGTATATGAGAAGATAGAAAGAGAGGGAAATTATATGAAGAAAGGTTTTATGAAAAAAGCGGTAGCAGCAGTTGCAGCGATCTGTGTATTTGGAAGCATGACGGCGTTCGCGATTGGAAAGATCGCGGGAATCACATCCCGCACCGATATAAGAGATGAAGTCCACACCTATGAACAGGCGCTGGAGCTTCAGAAGGAGAATGGACCGATGGTAGATTTCCCGGAGAAATTCTCCAACGGGTACGCGTTTAAGGCTGCTGTGCCGGTAAACTATGAGACGGAAGATAAAGATGGAAATAAACTGGGAAACGGAACACAGCTTTCCGTCACATACGGAAAAGACGGCATGGAGGATGTCACGTTTTCCGCGGAAGTCGGCATGGATGGAGAACTCACCCCGGCAGAGGTGAGGACATGCGAGGATGGTACAGAACTCTGTTTCTACAAGCTGACCAACAAGTTCGTTCCGGCAGATTATGAGCTCACCGAGGAGGACAAAAAGGCCCAGGAAGACGGCAATTTTAACCTGGCTTACGGCAGCGATAAGGTCGAAGTTATGACTTCCTACACGGTAGAGTGGAACATGGACGGACAGGGCTACAGCCTCTTCAAGTTTGGTGAGGATCTCGGCGCTGAGGAGATGTTTGGAATGGCGGAAGAGATTATTGCGGGACAGAGTAAGTAGAAGATAAAACAACTGGCAGTTCATAAGATAGATGATGAAAGCCTGAAATAAAAGATTTGATTAAGGAAAACGATCTGTTTGTGGTATTGATGGTTTGCACAGACAGATCGTTTTCCTTTTTTGATGCCATGCATCCAGAGAAAACTGTCGGTGGCAGGTTCTGGAGGTCATGTGTAAATAGAAACTTTAAAAGTAGAGTATTTATTTTTCGTCAGTGATTAACTCATGTGAAATACCGTTTCCGGCGTTTAAAGCAGCAATGACACGGCGTAAGTGATCTAAGTTGCTTTTTGAATAAAAAGGATCAGAGAAAAATTCCTTCTTGATCTTCTCCACTGGCATCTCCTTTCCAGTCCAGAGACGGAAGGCCTCGGCACCCTGGTAGAGGAGCATATAGGATCCGTTGAAGAACGGGTTGCCCTGATTTTTAGCCATGGTGAGGAGCTTTGTCTCACGCGGATTGTAGATGATATCGGAGACGATGAGGTCTTTCGGAAAAGTCAGATTTTCCGGGACCGGGCAGGTATCCTCGTGGGGAGCCATGCCGACGGAGGTCCCGTTTGTGAGGATAGCGCTGTCTGCAAGCTCTTTTTTTAAGAGGTCTGCATCGGAGAAGTCGCAGATCCTGATCCTGCAGTCAGTGATCTCTGTGAGCTCCTCGACCGTATGGACCAGACGGTCATAGAAGCGGCTGGTGGGTCTCACGAAGACGGAGATCTCTTTTAAGCCGTCGAGGGCAGCCTGTACCAGAATTGCGGTGGCAGCGCCTCCTGCGCCCAGAAGTGTCATTTTTTTGCCGATGATATCGTAACCGGCATCTTTTACGGACTGCATGTAACCGATGCCGTCGGTGTTATGGCCGACGAGACGTCCATCTTCGTTTACGACCGTGTTGACAGCACCGATGATCCGGGCAGCGGTGGAGAGTTCGTCGCAGAGGGAGACCATGAGATTTTTATCCGGCATGGTCAGGTTGAAGCCGCGGGCACCGAGAACCTTTAAACCGGCAACTGCGGTGGGAAGTGTCTCCTCATTGACATCAAATGCGAGGTAGCGGTAGTCGAGCCCAAGAGCCTCAAAGGATGCGTTGTGCATCATCGGGGAGACGCTGTGGGCGCAGGGGCTGCCGAGCAGACAGATAAGACCGGTGTGTCCGGTGATCGGTGAAGCTGCGGATGTGGTGTTTTCCATTTTATGTGTACCTCCGGGGAGTGATTTTTCTCGCTTTATTATAACAGTGCAGGAAAGAAAATGCAAAAGAAAATTTATGATTTTAAAGTGTGAAAATGTAAAAAGCAGAAAAATTTAAAAAAGAGGGCTAAAAGCGGAATAGATCAGGAATGTGAAGGTTCTTTGATTGCAGAGTATGTTAAAATCTGGTATACTTGCACTAAATGACGCATGAAAGTGGAAAAGTGTTTTGGGTGTGGGAGAAAACAGTTAGAGATTTTGAGAGACTATTAGTACGAAAAGGAGAATTTAGATTATGGCGGGATTGAAGGAACATATTTTTCTGATCGGATTTATGGGCTGCGGGAAGAGTACGAACGCGGAGTGCCTGGCGGAGATGACCGGGGCGAGGCAGGTGGAGATGGATCAGATGATCGTGGAGAATGAGGGGATGGCGATCGCGGATATTTTTGAGGAGAAGGGGGAAGCGTATTTCAGGGAGCTGGAGACGGAGCTGATCAAAAGCTTTGCGGGAGTGGAGCCGGCGGTGATCTCCTGTGGGGGAGGTGCTGTTTTGAAGGAGGAGAATGTGCGGCTTATGAAGGAGTCTGGGAAGATCGTGCTTCTCACGGCAGAGCCGGGGACGATCTACGAGCGTGTGAAGGACAGTACGGAGAGACCGGTACTGAATGGGAATATGAATGTTGGGTATATTGAAGAGCTGATGGAGAAGCGCAGGCCGAAGTATGAGGCGGCGGCTGATGTGAAGGTTGCTACGGATGGGAAGACGGCAGAAGAAATCTGCGGGGAGATCCTTGAGGTTTGTGGGAAATAGATTGGCTAGAGGTACGCGCCGGTGAGTCTTCGGGCGCGAACGCAGGGGTTCGGGAGCGGTTCCTCTAAGCTTGCAGAAGAATGCTAAGGGCGGAGAACAGTCGGCACAACTCGCTGACGCTCAGACTAGTGCCGCCTGTCCTCCAACGCATTCTCCTGCGAGCCAAGAGGAAGCCAGGCTCCCTGCACAAAGCGTCCGTGCCCGAAGACTCACCGGCGCTGTGCGTTGGCGGTTTGGAAGATTGCGTATCAGCGCGGTGTGTTGACAGGAGCGAGGAGAAGTTATGTGCTTGAGTCTGAAGGTTTAAAATCGCGCTCTATTTCGAAAATTTCGAAAATTCGCTGGATTGCGTGTTGGTGGTTCAAGGGAGAGAGATTGAGGGCAGGTCGGAAAATGTAGAGAATGGCTGGAAATAGGACGGAAAAAGTGTGAGAAATGTCTGAAATGGGGTCAGAAAAAGGCACTGACGTGCCAAAGATGCGCACTCGCGCGAAGATGTAGACTGTCGCAAGCGACCGCGCGAGGCGCGAGAATGTGCCAAGGCACATTCTTTTATGGCATTTCAGGATTTTTTCCCAGTCGTACTGCCTCTAAATACTTCTGTGTCTCCGCGTCTGCATGCGCGAACAGATAATTTTTTGCATTGCCGGTGTGCTTTCCCTTTTCTTCGGAGATCAGCTTTCCGACACGCTCGATCTCCTCGCGGAAATCCCTCGCGGACCAGAGGATACAGCCCTGACTTCGGATAATGAGCTGGATCACGCCGTCGGAGGTGGCGACTGTGGTGCGGTATCGTCTGCCGATGCGGATCGCGACTTTTTCGATGTACTGGTCGGCGGTCTCCGCCTCTTTTGTATACACGACGTTGATGTTGTGGTATTTCTGGACCTTCTCCACACCGCCGGGGACCTTGTAGGCATCGAAGACGACGATGACACATATTTTCCGGAATCCCTGGTAGTTGCTTAGGATGTCCATGAGCTTGTAGCGGGCGGCATCGATGCTGACGGCAGCCAGATCGCTCAGCTCCTCCCAGGCGAAGATAATATTGTAGCCGTCAACGAGAAGGTATTCGTCCTCCGGCTCCTCTTTTTCCTTCACCGGCTTCGCCGGGCTGGCGTTCTTTGCGCGGATCACGGTGCGGGAGTCGTAGTCGGAGGCAAGCTTCCGTTTTGGTTCGCCATATGTACGGGTGAAAATCGCCTGAAGTTCTTTGTCGTCATAGAAGGAGAGCGAAGAATCTCCATTTCCGCGGCTGCCGGAAGAAGAATCGGCGGTGCCATTCGCGGAAGTTTTTGTTCCAGAACCAACACCGTCATCGGAGCCAGTCCCAGAGCCGGTTCCCGAACCAGCAGAGCCGTCTGAACCGGATTTGTAACCGCCAGCCGCTCCACTCGGAACTTTCCCCGCAGCTACATCCGCTGCCATCGCCTGCAGCCGTTCATTCGCTTCCTTAAGCTCCCGTTCCTGCTGTTCCTTCGCAAGCTGCTTTGCCAGCGGACTCTCCACATGCATATACTGCTTCACCTCATCCCACGGCACCACGAAGCCTGCCCCGTGGGAGCAGAAGACAGATCCGGCAGGGTCCTGGAGGTCGGAATCGAAATCGTAGCCGGAGGCCGCGATAACCTCCTCGGCGTTGTGGCACGGTTCGTAGCCGGAAAGACTCAAGGTCAGCCGTCCGCGGCCTTTCGTGTAGGAGATCACGTCGCGCTGGTAATTTCTCATGGTGGAAACCGGGGCGGTTCCCGTAAGAAGAGCAATGGAGCCATCCTGTTCCGGTGCGGAAAATTCACCCTGCATCCGGTCAAGATCCGCCATGGCGCGCCCAAGGTTTTCCGATGGGACTTCCAGACGGAACGCGTAGTAGGGTTCTAAGAGCACACACCCCGCCTCGCAGAGTCCCTGACGGACAGCGCGGTAGGTTGCCTGGCGGAAATCGCCGCCCTCTGTGTGCTTCTGGTGGGCACGCCCGGCAATCAGAGTGATCTTCATATCGGTGATCTCGGAACCGGTGAGGATTCCCCGGAAACGCTTTTCTTCCAGATGTGTCAGAATCAGCCTCTGCCAGTTCCGATCCAGCATATCCTCGCTGCAGTCTGCTTCAAAGACAAGTCCGCTTCCCGGCTCTCCGGGTTCCATTAAAAGATGGACTTCCGCGTAGTGGCGCAGCGGTTCGAAATGACCGACGCCCTCAACGATCTTAGCGATCGTTTCCTTATATACAATATTTCCTTCGCCAAATTCGATCTCCACGCCGAATCGTTCCTGTACCTGACTTTTCAGGATCTCCATCTGTACATCGCCCATGACCTGTGCCTGGATTTCGCCAAGCGCCTCGTTCCAGACGATATGGAGCTGCGGGTCTTCCTCCTCGAGCATGCGCATGTTTTTGAGCATGGTGTGGGAGTCTGTTCCAAAGGGCAGCAGGATCCGGTAGGTGAGGACCGGCTCTAAAAGCGGAAGAGCACTCTCGGAGGCAGTTCCGAAGACCTGTCCAGGCCTCGTGTCGGAGATTCCGGTGACGGCCACCACCATGCCAGGTTCCGCTTCCTTCAATGCCTCAAACTTTGAGCCGGAGTAGAGCCGGATCTGATTGATCTTCTCCTCAGAATCAGGAGAAAGGGAATCGCGGATCTTTAAAGTTCCGCCTGTGATCTTCAGGTGCGTCATCCGGACACCTGTCTCATCGCGGGAGATCTTGAACACCTTCGCACCGAAGTCCTTCGTATAGTCCGGACATGATGCAAACTCCCCAAGGGAAGTCAGAAACTCCCGGACACCGGTGAGCTTTAACGCGGAGCCGAAAAAGCAGGGGAAGAGCTTTCGGTCCTGGATCGCGTTCCGAACGTCCGCCGTCTTTAAGCCGCCATCCGCGAGATATGCTTCCAGAAGCGCTTCGTCGCAGGTGGCGATCTCCTCTGCAGTTTCATCCGAAGTTCCAAGAATCTCACAGTTTCCGGACACCCCGCTGAAGTCCACGACTCCATGATCCAGCCGCTCTTTCAGCGATGCCAGCACCGCATCTCGATCCGTCCCTTTCTGATCCATCTTATTCACAAAGAGAAATACCGGGATCCGATACCGTTTTAAAAGTCTCCACAGTGTCTCCGTATGTCCCTGAACCCCATCAGCTCCGCTGACAATCAATACCGCATAGTCAAGAACCTGCAGTGTCCGCTCCATCTCCGCCGAAAAGTCCACATGACCAGGCGTGTCGAGGAGTGTCACAAAAGTATCGCCCAACGGAAAGACCGCCTGCTTCGAAAAGATCGTGATGCCCCGGGCGCGTTCAAGCGCGAAGGTATCAAGAAAGGCGTCACGGTTGTCCACGCGCCCCATTTTCTTTAATTTTCCTGTCTCATATAAAATTGCCTCGGACATGGTCGTCTTTCCAGCGTCGACATGCGCGAGGATTCCGATCACAAATCGTTTCATATAGTAAGTCCGCTTTCTAAAAATTTCCATAACGGTCCACTGAACCAGTATTTAGACACAGTATATCAGAAAAAAGAACCTCATGCAACGATACAGTGGTCATCATCGGACTGACCTGAGAGGAGACCATTATGCCGATATTTCTATGATTTCCCGGTAAAACCCTTGATTTTTCTGGCTTTCTATGATATGATATCAATTGATAACATAAGTAACCGGTCAAAAGAGTGGACGAAAAAGTCCACTCTTTCGTTTTGCATAACCGGAATATTCCGGCAGAAAGGCGGTGGAAACCCATGGCAAGAAGAGATGAATATGAATCCAGGGTCGAGAAATTTTTAATTCCGATCATGGAAGAGAATAATTTTGAACTGGTGGACGTGGAGTACGTGAAGGAAGCGGGCACCTGGTATCTGAGAGCCTATATCGACAAAGAGGGCGGTTTTACAGTGGATGACTGTGAGATGGTATCGAGACGATTAAGCGACTGGCTCGATAAAGAAGACTTTATCGATGACAGCTATATCCTGGAAGTAAGCTCCCCGGGACTTGGCAGACCGTTAAAGAAAGAGAAGGACTTTAAGAGAAGTCTCGGCGAAGCAGTCGATATCAAGCTGTACCGCGCCATCGAGAGACAGAAAGATTTCTCCGGAATTCTCACGGCATATGACGCGGACACCGTAACGATCCGCTACGAGGACGGTTCCGAGAGCACATTTAATAGAAAAGACATTGCCTTAATCCGTCTGGCATTCGATTTTTAATAAGGAGGATAAAAAATGAACAAGGAACTGATGGAATCGATGAATATACTCGAAAAAGAGTACAACATCAGTAAGGACACATTGCTGGAGGCAATTGAGAATTCACTTCTCACAGCCTGCAAGAATCATTTCGGCAAAGCCGACAATGTGAAAGTCATCATTGATCCGGATGGCTGCGACTATTCTGTATATATGGAAAAAGAGGTCGTTGAGACTGTGGAGGACCCGATCACACAGATCAGCCTCGCCGACGCAAGAATGATCGCTCCGAGACATGTCCTTGGTGATATCGTCCAGATCCCCATTGATTCCCATGATTTCGGCAGAATCGCGACGCAGAACGCGAAGAACGTGATCTTACAGAAGATCCGCGAGGAGAGCCGTAAGTCCCAGTTAAGCGAGTGGCAGTGCAAGGAGAAAGAGGTCGTTACGGGTATTGTCCAGCGTTATATCGGCCGCAATGTCAGCGTAGATCTCGGAAAGATCGATGCGATCCTTCCGGAAGCTGAGCAGGTAAAGGGCGAAGTATTCCAGAGAACTGAGCGCATCAAGGTTTATATCCTGGAAGTTAAGGACAGCCCGAAGGGACCGAGGATCTCCGTATCCAGAACGCATCCGGACCTCGTAAGACGTCTGTTTGAGGCTGAGATCGCAGAGGTCCGCGACGGTACCGTTGAGATTCGCGCCATCGCCCGTGAGGCAGGTTCCAGAACAAAGATCGCTGTAAGCTCCACAGACCCGAACGTTGATCCGGTAGGTGCATGTGTAGGTTTAAACGGCGCGAGAGTCAACGCGATCGTCAACGAGCTCCGCGGTGAGAAGATCGATATCATCAATTGGGACGACAACCCGGCGTTCTTAATTGAAAACGCGTTGAGTCCGGCGAAGGTCATCTCCGTCGTTGCGGATGAGGACGAGAAAGAGGCACAGGTCATCGTTCCGGACTACCAGTTATCCTTAGCGATCGGTAAAGAAGGACAGAATGCAAGACTTGCCGCAAGACTTACCACCTACAAGATCGATATCAAGAGTGAGACACAGGCGAGAGAGCTTGGCCTCTTCGACGATATGGATTTCGGCGAGGAAGGCTTTGAGGGCGAGTACGAGAAAGATGTAGAGCCGGCAGAGGACGAAGCTCCGGCAGAGGAAACTTCCGAAGCACAGGCTGAGACAGAAGAATAGGAGAGAAGGGAACGACCACAGTGAGTACAGTAAAGAAGGTTCCGCAGAGACAGTGCATTGGCTGCGGTGAAATGAAAAACAAGCGGGAGCTGATCCGTGTCTTAAAAGGTACTGACGACGTGATTTCCATTGACGCGACCGGAAGAAAAAACGGACGCGGCGCATATATCTGCCCATCCATGGCATGCTTTGAAAAGGCAGTGAAGAGCCGGGGACTGGAACGCTCCTTTAAAATGGCAATTCCAAAAGAGGTTTACGAAAGTCTGAAAAAGGAGATGGAACAGATCGATGAACAGAAATAAGGTCCTGGGCCTGCTGGGCCTGGCGGAGAAAGCCGGCAAGGTAAGAAGTGGCGAGTTCTCCACAGAGAAGGCGGTAAAGTCCGGAAAAGCCGGACTGGTGATCGTATCGGAAGAATCTTCGGACAACACAAAGAAAATGTTCCGGAACATGTGTACTTACTATAAGGTCCCGTACTTTGAGTTCGGAAGCAAGGAAGAGCTCGGACACATCCTGGGAAAGCAGATGAGAGCGTCCCTGGCCGTGATCGACGAGAATTTTTCCAATGCGTTGTTGAAGCATTTTACTGCAAAAGCGTAGTCCTGCGGACATGAGGAGCGCATGCCTGCATGCGGCGGGTCATGTACATTGGCGATGGTTTGCAGGGACTATTTTGGAGGTGGCGAGCGTGAGTGAGTTTGAAAAGGATTTAAGAAAGAAAAAAGAGGGAACAGATACATTGAATCAGAATCAGGAGAATTCCACAAAGCCGGCAGTTCCGGCTGAAGGAGAAAATAATGCGCCGGCAGCACCGGCAAAGAAGCGTATTGCGGCAGTTTACCGTCCGCAGAACAGCACACAGAAACGTCCGGCAGGAAACCGCCAGCAGGGCGGTCAGAGACCGGCAAGACAGAACAACGGTTCCGGCATGCAGGTGAGACCGACGACAAACAGCGCGCCGGCAGAACCGGCAAAGGCAGCTGAGACCTCAGCAGCACCGGCACCGGCACCGGAGAAAAAGGCGGAGACAGTTAAGACAGAGGCACCGGCACAGGATCTTCGTGAGAATGTCCGTCCGCTTCCGAACCAGAGCCGTCCGGAAGGACGCCAGGGCTTCCAGTCCAGAGAGAGCCGTCCGTTCCCGGGACGCGACGGAAACCGTGAGAGCGGAAGAGATAACCGCCAGGGCGGCTATCAGGGCAGCAGAGATAATAATCGTCAGGGCGGCTACCAGGGTAACAGAGACGGAAACCGCCAGGGTGGCTATCAGGGCAACCGAGACGGAAACCGCCAGGGCGGCTATCAGGGCAACAGAGACGGAAACCGCCAGGGTGGCTACCAGGGCAACCGCGATAACAACCGTCAGGGCGGCTACCAGGGCAACAGAGACGGAAACCGCCAAGGTGGTTATCAGGGTAACAGAGATAACAATCGCCAGGGCGGCTACCAGGGCAACAGAGACGGAAACCGCCAGGGTGGCTACCAGGGCAACCGTGACAACAATCGTCAGGGCGGTTACCAGGGCAGAAACGACAACCGTCAGGGCGGAAACAGAAGCGGCATGGGCATTCCGAAGCCGTCCTTCGATACACCGCTTGCACAGAAGCAGCAGAACACAAAGCAGAGCAAGAACGCTTACAAGAAAGAGCATGACGCAAAGAAAGACCGCGATATCGAGATGAAAGGCAAGGCAGGAAAGGGCCAGAAGGGCGTAAAAGCTCCGGTTATGCCGCCGCAGCCGAAGAAGGAGGAGGCGAAGGTCGAGGAGATCAAGACCATCGTAATCCCGGAGGTTATCACGATCAAAGAACTCGCGGACAAGATGAAATTACAGCCGTCCGCAATCGTTAAGAAGCTCTTCTTACAGGGCACCATCGTTACGATCAACCAGGAGATCGACTTCGAGAAAGCCGAAGAGATCGCTATGGAGTATGATGTTCTCTGCGAGAAGGAGAAGAAGGTCAACGTCATCGAGGAACTCTTAAAAGAGGAAGAAGAGGACGAGAAGGACATGGTTCCGAGACCGCCGGTCATCTGCGTAATGGGTCATGTTGACCACGGTAAAACTTCCCTTCTTGACGCGATCCGCCAGACAAACGTAACCTCCAGAGAGGCAGGCGGTATCACACAGCACATCGGTGCCTATGTTGTTGAATACAACGGACAGAAGATCACATTCCTCGATACACCGGGTCATGAGGCGTTCACGGCAATGCGTATGCGTGGTGCCCAGGCAACAGATATCGCGATCCTCGTTGTCGCAGCGGACGACGGTGTTATGCCGCAGACTGTTGAGGCCATCAACCACGCGAAGGCAGCAGGCGTTGAGATCATCGTTGCTGTCAACAAGATCGATAAGCCGAGCGCAAACGTAGAGAGAGTAAAACAGGAGTTATCCGAGTATGAGCTGATTCCTGAGGACTGGGGCGGAAGCACCGTATTCGTACCGGTTTCCGCACATACAAAAGAGGGAATCCCGGAACTTCTCGAGATGATCCTCTTAACAGCAGAGGTAAAAGAGTTAAAGGCAAACCCGAACCGCCGCGCGAGAGGTCTCGTGATCGAGGCGCAGCTTGATAAGGGAAGAGGACCGGTGGCAACGGTACTTGTACAGAAAGGTACCTTAAAGGTCGGTGACGCTATCGCCGCTGGCTGCTGCTACGGTAAAGTCCGCGCCATGATGGACGATAAGGGCAACCGTGTCAAAGAGGCTGGCCCGTCCACTCCGGTTGAGATCCTCGGTCTCAACGATGTTCCGAACGCAGGTGAGGTATTCATCGCGCACCAGAACGAGAAAGAGGCAAGAAGCTTCGCAGAGACATTCATCGCAGAGAGCAAGAATAAGCTTATCGAAGATACAAAGGCAAAACTCTCCTTAGACGACCTGTTCTCCCAGATCAAGGCCGGAAATGTCAAGGAGCTTCCGATCATCGTAAAAGCCGATGTACAGGGTTCTGTAGAGGCTGTAAAACAGAGTCTCGTAAAGCTTTCCAACGAGGAAGTTGTTGTCAAAGTCATCCACGGCGGCGTTGGCGCGATCAACGAGTCCGACGTTACACTTGCATCCGCTTCCAATGCGATCATTATCGGTTTCAACGTTCGTCCGGACGCACAGGCGAAGTCCATCGCGGACCGCGAGAAAGTCGACATGCGTCTGTACCGCGTCATCTACCAGGCGATCGAGGATGTAGAGGCTGCCATGAAGGGTATGCTGGATCCGGTATACGAGGAGCAGGTAACCGGTCATGCAGTTGTCCGCCAGACGTTCAAGGCATCCGGAGTCGGCACCATCGCTGGTTCCTATGTGCTTGACGGTAAGATCACCCGCGGAAGCAAAGCCCGCATCACGAGAGACGGAGAGCAGATCTTCGAGGGACCGCTTGCATCCTTAAAGCGTTTCAAGGACGACGTGAAGGAAGTCAACGCAGGCTACGAGTGCGGTCTTGTATTCGAGGGCTTCAACGATCTTCAGGAAGACGATATGATCGAAGTTTATATCATGGTAGAGGTGCCGAGATAGTTGTCTGTCAGGTCTGTGCATAGCCGCGGAGAGTTTCGTTTCGCGGCTATGTCCGGGATAGTCGTAAAAAAAGAGGTAATATCATGAGAAAAAACAGTGTAAAAAATATCCGGATCAACGGCGAAGTCCAGAAAGCTCTGAGCGAAATCATCCGCTCCGAGCTCAAGGACCCGCGTGTTCATCCGATGACAAGCGTGGTCCAGGTCTCGGTCACACCGGACCTTAAGATCTGTAAGGCCTACATCAGCGTCCTTGCGGACGAGGAGCAGGCGAAAGATACGATCCGCGGTTTAAAGAGCGCGGAGGGCTTTATCAGAACCCAGCTTGCGAAAAAAGTAAATCTTCGGAACACCCCGCAGATCTTCTTCGTGCTGGACCAGTCTATCGAGTACGGCGTCCGCATGTCCAAGCTCATCGATGAGGTGACAAAGGATATGCCGGAGGAGCAGGAAGACGACGGAACTGAGAGCGAAAATTAAACGAAGGAACCGGTCTGCGTGGAAAATACGCGGACAGGAGCGTACTGAAATCATATAGAGGAATCCGGTCGGACACGCGTAACGCGGATTCTGCCGGATTTTTCTGTTTTTTATATTACAATACACATTAAGGGAGGCGGAACTTTTGGGAATTCTTGATGAGATGCTGGAAGGAAAGAAGAGCATTGTGATCCTGGGCCATGTAAATCCTGACGGGGACTGTATCGGTTCCTGTCTGGGACTCTATAATTATCTGAAGGAAAATTATGAGGGGCTTGAGGTCTCGGTGTATCTGGAGAAAATGGGAGTGAAATTTTCCTTTCTTTCCGGTTTTGAGGATGTACACACAGAATACGACGACACAAAAACATTTGACCTTTGCATCACATCGGATGCCAGCGACGTTCCACGCCTGGGCGTCTTCGCCCCGTACCGGGAGACAGCAAAAGATACATTCTGCGTTGACCACCACATCACGAACAAGGGAATGTGCAGGGTCAACGTGATCGAGAGCTGGGCAAGCTCCGCAAGTGAGGTGGTGTTCCGCCTTCTCGATAAGGGAAAGATCAGCAAAGCGGTCGCAGAGTGCCTGTATACGGGAATTGCTCATGACACCGGTATCTTCAAGTTCTCAAACACATCGAGACAGACCATGGAGATCGCCGGGTTTTTAATGGAAAAGGGCATCGATTTCCCAAAGATCATCGACGACAGCTTTTTTGCGAAGACATATGGTCAGGCGAAGATTCACGGCCGGGCTGTTCTCGAAAGTGTCCGGATTCTGGATAACCGTTGTGTATACACGGTTGTCACGACGGATGAGTTAAGGGAATATGGCTGCACCGTAAAGGCCACGGACGGAATCGTGGACCAGCTTCGGATCATTGAAGGCATCGAGATCGCGTTTCTGCTCTACCAGACGGGAAATCCTGACGAGTACAAGGTGAGCCTCAGAACGAACTCCGCAGTGGATGTGAGCCGGATCGCCCTGAGCTTCGGCGGCGGCGGACATGTGAAGGCCGCAGGCTGCACGATGACGGGGGAGCCGCAGGAGATCGTGGAGAAGATCAGCGGAAAGATCCGCGAGCAGTGGGAAGAGCTCAAGTAACGAACACCGGAGGAAAGAATGTACGACGGAATTATTAACGTATATAAAGAAAAAGGATTCACCTCCCACGATGTGGTGGCGAAAATGCGGGGGATCCTGGGTCAGAGAAAGATCGGTCATACGGGGACTCTCGATCCGGCGGCGGAAGGCGTTCTTCCGGTGTGCGCCGGAAAAGGCACAAAGCTCTGCGATATGCTGACTGACCACGACAAGACATACAGGGCTGTTCTTCTTCTGGGAACCGAGACGGACACGGAGGACACGACGGGTACGGTGCTGGAGACGAAAGAAACATCGGGCCTCACTGAAAAAGAAGTGCAGGACGCGGTCCTCTCCTTTATCGGGGATTACGCCCAGATTCCGCCGATGTACTCGGCACTCAAGGTCGATGGAAAGAAGCTCTATGAGCTTGCGAGAGAGGGGAAAAACGTGGAGCGGAAGGCGCGCCCGGTTAAGATCTTCGATATCAAGATCGAGAAGATGGAGCTCCCGGAAGTTACGATGACCGTGTCCTGTTCAAAGGGAACTTATATCCGAACCTTGTGCCATGATATAGGCGCGAAGCTCTCCGTCGGCGGCTGTATGAAGGAGCTGCTTCGGACAAAGGTGGGCCGGTTTGAACTCTCGGAGAGCCTGACACTGGACGAGCTTCAGAAGTTAAAAGAGGAAGACCGGTTGGCGGAGGTCGTACTTCCGGTGGAGGAAGTTTTCAAGGAGCTTCCGGAGATCCGCTCGGATACGGAGGAGCTCGATAAGCTCTTAAAGAACGGAAATCCGTTCCGCAGCCGCGCGGTAAAAGATATAAGGGGCGGGGACATGTTCCGGGTTTATCATTCGGATGGAACCTTTATCGGGGTGTTTAGGTACGACGAAGGGAAACACATGTACTATCCGGAAAAAATCTTTCTGGGAGGAAATTGACATGCAGTACATCGCGGAAACCAGAGAGTTTCAGATCAAAGAGAAGACAGTCGTCAGCATCGGTAAATTCGACGGTCTCCACAGGGGACACCAGAAGCTGATGCATGAGATGTTAAAATGGAAGGAACAAGGCTTTAAGATCGCCGTGTTCACCTTCGCGACGCCTCCGGGAACCCTGGTAAAGGGAAAGATGCAGACTATGATCATGACGAACCCGGAGCGTGAGATGCTTTTGGAGAAAGCCGGTGTTGACTACATCGTGGAATACCCATTTGATGAGGAAGTATGCCATATGGCACCGGAGAAGTTCGTCTCCGACATCCTGGTGGGACACATGAACGCCGGGGTCATCGTTTCCGGTCCGGACTGCCACTTTGGATACAAGGCAGCCGGGGACTGCGCGATGCTGGAGCGCCTGTCGTCTGAGTACGGATACCGCTATTTTGTTGTTGACAAGGAGCGGGACGAGGAAGGAAAGATCATCAGCAGCACCTACATCCGTGAGATGCTGGCGGACGGAAATATCATAAAGGCAAACAAGCTTTTGGGGTATTATTACTTTGTCACCGGAACGGTGCAGCATGGAAACGCCATCGGACACACAAAATTATATCCGACGGCGAACCTGATCCCGCCGGCGGTGAAACACCTGCCGAAGTTCGGCGTCTATGTGACGAGGGTGACCGTGGACGGAAAAACTTACGGCGGACTGACAAATGTGGGGGCAAAGCCTACGATCTCCGGGGAAAATCCGGTGGGAGTGGAGACTTATCTCTATAATTTTGCGGGAGATCTCTACGGAAAAGAGATGAAAGTGGAGCTTCTCGACTTTGTGAGACCGGAGATGAAGTTTGAGTCTATCGGCGCGCTGAAGGCACAGCTGGACCATGATATCAAGGAGTGCCAGAGACGGTATCTGGAGTTTGCGTAAATATTCATAAATTTCAGAAAAGTATCATAAAAAAGAACATCATCCGTTTCCCGCAAAAGGATGGGAGACGGGCGTATCTAAAAAGAGAAGGTAACTGTCTGGAAAAGCTTTGCCCATGCAGTGCGGATCTGACGGACAGTTATACATGGAGAAGGAAGAATTGGAGTTAGAAAATAAGCCGGAAGGCGGGGAAAAAGAAAAGCAGGCGCCGGAGCAGAAGCCGGCGATGACATATGCAGCATTTAAGGCCCAGAAAGGGAGAAAACGGGGGAAAAACCGTGGGACCGGAATGAATAAGGACCTGGCGGTAAAGATCGCGGCTGTGTGCGGCGGCGTGGTCGTTCTCGTTGGGGCCGTTGGCGGCGGCCTCTACTGGCATGAATCCTCAAAATACAAGACATGTTTTCTGCCCGGAACCATCGTTGACGGCATGGATGTGACGGGAAAGACGGCATCGGAAGTGGAAGACGCCATCATGGAGCAGTTAAAGGGATATACGCTGACCATCAATGGGCGCGAGGATCTCTCTGAGTCCATCACCGGGGAGAGTGTGGGACTTTACGCGGAGTTTGATGATACGTTAGATAAGGCCATTGCCTCCCAGAAGCCGATGGACTGGGGAAAATATCGGTTTGGAAAAGCGGTGAATGAGGTAAATACGGATGCCCTGCTCCGCTACAGCGACGATATGCTGAATGAGGCATTAGAAGGTCTCTCCTGCATGGACGAGGAAAATATGAGAGAGCCGGAGGACGCGAAGATCTCTGATTATGATTCCGCAACAGGCTCTTACTCGATCATAAAAGAGGATGAGGGAACGGAGCTCCAGGAGGACAAGGTGAAAGAGGCGGTCGCCACTGCGATCATGTCCCTGGCGGAGAGCGTGGACCTCGAGGAGCAGGGATGTTATCTGGCTCCTTCGGTGACCTCCGAGGACGAGGCACTTAAGACGGCCTGCGAGACCATGAACAAGTATGTGGGGGCGAAGATCACATATAAGTTTGGAGATAAAGCGGAGACGCTGAACGGAAATGAGATCCATAACTGGCTCACGGTCAACGGGACGAGCGTCAGTGTCAGCGAGTCGAAGGCGGCGGAGTATGTCAAGAACCTGGCATCCACCTGTAACACCGCGTATAAGCCGAAGACATTGAAGACATCCTACGGAAAGACGGTGACCATTACCACCGGAAATTACGGATGGAAGATCGACCAGGCGAAGGAGACGGCAGCTCTCGTGAGCCTCATCAAAAATGGGGAGCAGACATCCAGAGAGCCGGAATATTCCCAGAAGGCCGCGAGCCATTCGGGAAATGATTATGGAAATACATACGTGGAAATCAACCTGACGGCGCAGCATCTTTACTTCTATGCGAATGGAAAGCTTCTTGTGGAGTCGGATTTCGTGTCCGGAAATGCCGCGAAGGGCTGGAGTACCCCGGCGGGTGCTTATTCCATCACGTATAAGCAGAGAAATGCGACCCTGAAAGGCCAGGGATACGCGACTCCTGTTTCCTACTGGATGCCGTTTAACGGCGGAATTGGTCTGCATGACGCGAATTGGAGAAAGACATTTGGCGGAACGATCTACAAGAGTGGCGGATCCCACGGCTGCGTCAACCTGCCGCCGGCAGTGGCGAAGACCATCTACGAGAACATCTCCGCGGGAGATCCGGTCCTGTGCTACCATTTAGACGGCACGGAGAGCTCCAAGACCAGCGGAACGAAGAAGGACGGAACGGCGGAGACAACGGCAGCTACGACGGCAGTGCCGACAACCGCGGCACCTGAGACGACGGCAGCACCGGCGACCACGGCAGCGCCGGAAACGACCGCGGCGGGACCGTCCGTGCCGGAGACAACCGCGGCACCTGAGACGACACCTGCAGTTACGGCGGGCGGGGACAACGAGAGCTTCGGACCGGGATTCGTGCAGGAGACGGAAGGCATGACAGAGCAGGAAGTCGGACCTGGATTTTAAAATCGGTTTAAAAGAAAAGCAGTTCAATTCCGTGACGTTTAAACACGATTTGAACTGCTTTTTTGAACTGGAAGATTCTGGAGCTTTTTATGAAAAAAACTTATTTACTTTTAAAGACAGGTATGCTATACTGTCAGAGTATGTGAAAGCGCCGACGCTCGGTCAGCGGATAACTCCAACCGGGACCTGGTGATCGGTAAGTTTAAAGAATTTTAAGGAGGAAATCACAATGATTTCAAAGGAAAAGAAAGCAGCTATTATCGCTGAGTACGGCAGAAAACCGGGCGACACAGGTTCACCGGAAGTTCAGATCGCAATTCTTACAGAGAGAATCGCAGAGCTCACAGAGCATTTAAAAGTTAACCCGAAAGATCATCATTCCAGACGTGGTCTTCTTATGATGGTAGGTCAGAGACGTGGTCTCCTTGCATACCTTAAGAAATCTGATCTTGAAGGATACCGTGCTCTTATTGAGAAGTTAGGCATCAGAAAGTAATAGCAGACTTATGGGTGGAGCGCATGATTTCGTGTACTCCACCTTTGTTGTAATTGACAGACGGAAGAAACTTCCGAGACCGCTAAAGTAGGCATGAGTGATCCGGAGCTTACGGGTTCGCGTGTTAACCAATGCGTGGATCATGTTTAGTTTAGTAGTTTCGGCTTCTTCTGTCGCAACATTTAAGAAAAGGAGACGAAGCCATGTTTAAGAGTTTTTCCATGGAACTTGCAGGACGTACCCTTACCGTTGAGGTAGGCCGTGTTGCAAAGCAGGCAAATGGTGCAGCATTCATGCACTACGGCGATACAGTTGTTCTTTCTACCGCAACTGCATCTGACAAGCCGAGAGACGGGATCGATTTCTTCCCGTTAAGCGTAGAATATGAAGAAAAATTATACTCCGTAGGAAAAATCCCGGGCGGATTCACAAAGAGAGAGGGAAAGGCATCCGAGAACGCGACCCTTACTTCCCGTGTTATCGACCGTCCGATGCGTCCGTTATTCCCGAAGGACTACAGAAACGACGTAACACTTGACAACATTGTTATGTCTGTTGACCCGGAGTGCAGCCCGGAGCTCACAGCTATGCTCGGTTCCGCGATTGCTACATGCATTTCCGATATTCCGTTCGACGGTCCGTGTGCAATGACCCAGGTAGGTCTTATTGACGGCGAGTTCATTATCAACCCGACCGCTGCTCAGAAGAAAGTTTCTGACCTTGCTCTTACCGTTGCGTCCACAAGAGAGAAAGTTATCATGATTGAGGCCGGCGCGAAGGAAGTTCCGGAGCAGACCATGATCAACGCGATCTTCAAGGCACACGAAGTAAACCAGGAGATCATTAAATTCATCGACCGCATCGTTGCTGAGTGCGGTAAAGAAAAGCACACTTACGAGAGCTGCGCAATTCCGGATGAGCTGTTTGCTGCGATCAAAGAGATCGTTCCGCCGGCTGAGATGGAAGAGGCAGTATTTACAGACGAGAAGCAGAAACGTGAGGAGAACATCCGCCAGATCACAGAGCGTCTCGAAGAGGCATTTGCTGAAAACGAAGAGTGGCTTCCGCTTATCGGACAGGCTGTTTACCAGTATCAGAAGAAGACCGTAAGAAAGATGATCTTAAAAGACCACAAGCGCCCGGATGGCCGCCGCATCGACGAGATCCGTCCGTTAGCTGCTGAGATCGATATCCTTCCGCGCGTACATGGTTCCGGTATGTTCACCCGCGGACAGACCCAGATCTTAAACGCCTGCACACTTGCACCGCTTTCCGAGGCACAGCGTCTTGACGGTCTTGATGAGAATGAGACAACAAAGAGATATATGCACCACTACAACTTCCCGTCCTTCTCCGTAGGTGAGACAAAGCCGTCCAGAGGACCGGGACGCCGTGAAATCGGTCATGGCGCTCTTGCTGAGCGTGCCCTTGTACCGGTACTTCCGAGCGAGGAAGAGTTCCCGTACGCGATCCGTACTGTATCTGAGACAATGGAGTCCAACGGTTCCACATCTCAGGCCAGCATCTGTGCATCTACCCTGTCCCTTATGGCAGCAGGTGTTCCGATCAAGACTATGGTAGCCGGTATCTCCTGCGGTCTTGTAACAGGCGAGACAGACGACGATTACATCGTTCTTACCGATATCCAGGGTCTTGAGGACTTCTTCGGAGACATGGACTTCAAGGTAGGCGGTACTCACGAAGGTATCACTGCGATCCAGATGGATATCAAGATCCACGGTTTAACACGCCCGATCATCGAGGAGGCGATCAGACGCTGCCGTGAAGCAAGACTTTACATCATGGATAACATTATGGCTCCGGTTATCAGCGAGCCGAGAAAGACTCTGTCCAAGTACGCTCCGAAGATCACACAGATCACCATCGATCCGGCTAAGATTGGCGATGTAGTCGGCAAGCAGGGTAAAGTGATCAATAAGATTATCGAGGAGACTGGCGTTAAGATCGACATCACAGATGACGGTGCAGTCAATGTCTGCGGTACTGATCAGGAGATGATCGACAAGGCGATCGCTACGATCAAGAACATCGTGACAGATGTTGAGCCGGGCATGATCTACACAGGTAAGGTTGTCCGCATCATGGAATTCGGCGCATTTGTTGAGCTTGCTCCGAATAAGGATGGTATGGTTCACATCTCCAAGCTTTCCGACAAGCGTGTCGCTAAGGTTGAGGATGTTGTCAACATCGGCGATGAGGTTACGGTAAGAGTCGTTGAGGTAGACCGCATGGGAAGGATCAACCTGACCATGAGACCGGAAGATATGACAGCAGACCTTGAGAAGTTAACACGTCCGGAAAGACGCGAGAGAAGCGACCGCCCAGAGAGACGCGATGACAGAAGAGGCGGACGCCGCGACGACAGACGCGAGCGTTCTGAGAAGAAGGAAGATAACGAGTAAGACATGTCAGAGTCCGGTTATGTGCCAGTTTTGGTTACTGCATGACTGAACGGTGCTGCTTACGATAAATACATGGGCCGCAGCCTGCAGCGTTTGCTTTGCAGCCTGCGGCTCATGTTGATTAAAAAAAGATCGGAGAGGAGAAAACTATGACATTTACATATCCTGCCGTATTTACAGAGAAAGAAGATGGAACCGGTTATCACGCATTCTTTCCGGATCTGGAGATGTGTGAGGCGGACGGTGCCGATTTAGAGGACGCTATCGAAAACGCCAGAGATGCAGCCCAGAACTGGATCAGCGTAGAGCTGGAAGAATTCGAGGGCGACCTGCCTTTCGCGACTCATGTAGACGATATTGAGCTTGCAGAGAATCAGGTTGCGAAGCAGATCATGGTAAAGATCAAGTTTTTACCGGACAGCGACTGATGGGATTTTTGCTTTCCAGCTTACGTGTTCTTACGGTCAGCGCAGCAAGTGGGCAGATCTGCTGAACAGTTACGAATAAGAAACTCATATAAATGGGATCCCCGGAATAGGATTGTAACAAAATCCATGATGGGGATCTTATTTTATGTTCAGACGTTTGCCAAGGCGCGCGAGAAAGGTGCTTACGGTGCTGGGAGTCCTGATGGTGATCTTGGGCGGGATTGCGGCATTTACCGGATGTCAGTCCGGAAATTCTGAGGAGAAGCAGGGAGAAGACCTGGAATTTACAGTCACCGGGGAGGCGGATATCCCGGCGGCATTAAAGGAGCTGATCGACAAAAAGCGGGAAAAACCATTCAAGCTTACATACGCGGACGGGCTGGAAATGTATATCGTCATCGGCGAGGGTCCGCAGAAAGGCGGCGGCTACAGCGTGGCGGTGAAGGAACTCTATGAGACGGATAATTCCATCGTGATCCGCACGGAACTTACGGGACCGGAGGCTGGTGAGGCGAGGGGGACAGAGAACTCGTATCCGGTGCTGATCGTGAAGACAGAATATCGGGATAAGCCGGTGGTATTTCAGTAAAGCCTGACTGTCGTGTTTTGCTTACAAATGCGTTTCCTTATATTGTGTAATCAGAAATTACTTTATATAGGTAAGACAGACTCGATATTTTGCACTGATGTATTGAGTTAACGCTTTACTTTGATAATCATTTCTGCTAGAATACATGTAATCAGCCATAAATGTCCTGACGGCAGATGTGGAACGTGACCGATTGACCGAAATGATCTGATGTGAAGAAATTCGGACACACAATATGGGCAGAATACGTATGATAGACAGAGAAAATATGTCTTAAAAGATTACAACGGGATGGCAGAGGAGAGGAAAAACATGTTGTTGAAAGATATCTGGCTTGATGTAAAGGCGGTTCAGGAGAGAGATCCGGCGGCGAGAAGCGCGCTGGAGGTCCTGCTTTTATACCAGGGAGTCCATGCCCTGATCTGGCACCGGATCGCTCACTGGTTCTGGACCCACAATATGCGGTTCCTCGGCCGTCTGATCTCCCAGATCGCCAGATTTTTCACTCTGATCGAGATCCATCCGGGCGCGGTCCTGGGACGTGGGATCCTCATCGACCACGGCTGCGGCATCGTCATCGGCGAGACCACGGTGGTGGGGGATAACTGCACGATCTACCAGGGCGTGACGTTGGGCGGTGTCGGAACAAAGAAGGGAAAACGCCATCCGACCATCGGAAACAATGTCCTCATCGGAGCCGGAGCGAAGATCCTCGGCGCCTTCGAGGTGGGTGACAACTGCCAGATCGCAGCGAACGCGGTCCTTTTAAAGCCCCTGGAGGAGAACAGTACCGCAGCCGGAATCCCCGCGAGACAGGTCAAAAAGGACGGTGTGCCGGTGAAAGATCCGTCAAAGAAGATCAACACGGAACACATCTGCAAGATGCAGGAGACCATCGACGAGCTGGAGCGCCGGGTGAAAGAGCTGGAGAAGGAGCTGGAAAAGGCGAAGGAGGAGCTGTAGCAGAATAGATCTAAGCAGCAGTACAACCGGAGGACCTTTAAGCAGACCTGCGGATGTGCTGCATTGAGCGAAAAGAAGCCCAGGCTGCCAGACTGAAAGTAACAACGGGCGTAACTGTTCAGTAGGTCTGCGCACTTGCTGCGCTGACCGTAAGAAAACATAGGCTGGAGGGCAAAAATCCCATCAGCGAAGCTGATCTGGAATGGATTTTTGCGTGTAACTATGAAGGTACTGAATAGTTACCAACGGGCATAAAATAATAACTGCCATCATACAATTTCCTAAAGCATGGCTTTGGAAAGGTATGGTGGCGTTTTTATGATGGAACTTTTGAAGAAACATATCCACATGAACCGTCGCAGGGGGAACGTCACGTCCCAGATGACCCTGGATGACGATTTCAATGTGCCGGATTCTATGGATGATGTGGAAGAACTGATCATGGAGAACGGGGAGGTAAAAATTGAGTCGGTGAAGAACCCCGGCGAGAAGGCGGAGATCAGTGGAAAACTGGAATTCCGGATCCTGTACCGGCGGCCCGGCGGAGAACTCACAGCTCTTGCCGGCAGCATCCCGTTTACGGAGACCGTACATATGCCGGGGCTTGCGGAGAATGACTACGTGCAGGCGGGCTGGGAGCTGGATGACCTGAATGTGAGTCTCATCAACTCGAGAAAACTGAATGTCAAGGCGTTAGTGACCCTGGAACTCAAGGCGGACGAGATCCGGGACATGGAGACGGCGTCGGACGTGAAATTCGACGGTGAGGTGGAGGTATTGAAGAAGACGCTGACCGTGGCTGCCATCGCCGTTCGGCGGCGGGACACGTTCCGGGTGCGGGAAGTCCTTACGATCCCTGGAAACGACCCGGACGCGGAGACGCTTTTGTGGCAGGATATGCGGCTTCAGGATGTGGAGACAAAGCCCCTCGACGGGAAGATCCATATCAGCGGCGATCTTCTGGTATTTGCAGTCTACTCTGCGGGCGGCGGGCAGATGCCGGTGCAGTGTTTCGAGGAGACTGTGCCGTTTTCCGGGAATGTGGAGCTCACAGAATCAGCGGAGGACATGATCCCGTTTATCACGGTGAAGTTAGTGCACCGGGATATGGAACTGCAGCCGGATTCCGACGGCGAGATGCGGGAGATATCCGTGGACGCGGTCATGGAACTGGACATCAGGCTCTACGAGGAAGAGCAGGTGGAGCTTCTCGGGGACCTCTATGCCCTGGACCGGGAGGCGGTTCCGGAGACAGGGACGGTGTGCTTTGATACGCTGGCAGTGCGGAACCAGGTGAAGACGAAGATCCAGGAGAAGGTCCAGCTCACCGGAAGGCAGCGGATCCTGCAGGTATGCCACAGCGACGGGGACGTGAAGATCGATGAGGTCCAGATCAAGGAGGACGGAATCCACATGGACGGGGTCCTGGAGATCCGGCTTTTATACCTGACGGCGGATGACCAGGCACCTGTGGGGGCAGCGTCGGAAGTGCTGCCGTTCCATCTGATGGCAGCTGCGGATGGTCTGACGCAGGATGTGGTATATGAGATTGAACCGGGAATCTCCGGGCTTACAGCTGTCATGGCAGGCGGGGACGCCGTGGAGGTGAAGGCTCAGATCACGGCGGATGTGCTGGTGTTAAAGCCTGTCTGCGAGCAGACGGTCCTGAGCGTGGCGGAGGAACCTTTGGATACGGAGCGGCTCAAAAAAATTCCGGGGATCATCGGATATGTGGTGAAGCCGGGGGACAGTCTCTGGAAGATCGCCAGGATGTTCCACACAAGCGTAGAACGGATCATGGAGCTAAACCACCTGTCAGACAGCACGATCCGGCCGGGCGACAGGCTGATTTTAGTGAAAACGGTGCAGGGATAGAGCTGGTTCCGCGTGTGACTGTTGTCCGGTGCTGCTTTTTATTGAAAAAACAAGTGCAAAATGCGGCAATGTGTGATTTTCCCCGAATGTCTGGTTGCAATTCGGGGAAAATTTTATATAATGGTATGAGTGGGATTTTCTGCTCGCAGCAAAATGACATTGGTCAGGAGCGACAGAATGTTATGGAATATGCCAGAATCGGAAACAGAAGAATGCTCCTGTAACGTTCTGAAAACTGCGGCATAAAATAACAGTACCACAGAAAATCACATCTAAGGCATCCCGATGCTTTCATATAGATTCCGCGGGCTCAGGCTTTCGGAGAACGGTGATGGATTCCATGGTCCCATTGCCGTTTACATAACATGTAAAGTGTCAGAGAGCAGGGAATGTCGGGGCAGGATACAGGCGGGTGCCGGTATCGCCGTGAAATGGAGAAAACATGAACTATACATATCTTCTGGAATGTTCGGACGGGACACTCTACTGCGGCTGGACGAATGACCTGGAAAAAAGGGTGAAGGCGCACAATTCCGGGCGCGGGGCGAAGTACACGAAGTCCAGACGGCCGGTGCGGCTTGTGTGGTATGAGACTTTCGAGACGAAGGAAGAGGCGATGAGCCGGGAAGTGAAGGTAAAACAGCTTTCCCGGAATCAGAAGGATGAACTGGTGGCCCATGGGCCGGTTGAAAGGCCGATTTCCTGAAAAGCCCCGTAAGCGTGCGGCAGAGCATTGTTTATTGCGCTGGCCGCAGGAAAACATCACATATAAGGCAGAAATGCATCGATTTTTGAAATGGATTTTTGCTAGTATCTGTGAGAAAACCGAACAGATACGGAATACAGGGAGAAAATATTTATGATTTGTACTTTTAAAAAGAAACTGGCAAAGGTGCTCTGCGGCGTGCTCGTGTTTACCCAGCTGGGAACGATGCAGGCTTTCGCGAGACCCGACTGGCCATCCGACACGGGAATCGAGGCGGAGGCGGGAGCTGTCATGGACGTGGACACCGGAACGATGCTTTTCGGACAGAACAGCCATGTGGAATACTATCCGGCGAGTATCACAAAGATCCTCACAGCCCTCGTGGTCCTGGAACATGCGGACCTCACTGACACGGTCACTTACTCGGACAAGGCCATGAACTCCGTGGAGGTGGACAGCGGAAATAAGCTGAGTCTCGTGGCGGGAGACACTATGACCGTTGAGGACTGCCTGTACGCGCTGCTTCTTGCATCCGTCAACCAGGCGGCAAACGCCCTGGCGGAACACGTGGCAGGCAGTATTCCGGACTTTGTTGACATGATGAACGCGAAGATCTCGGAGCTTGGATGCACGGAGAGCCATTTCGCGAACCCATCGGGCCTCAACAACGATGACCAAGTGGTTACAGCGTTTGATATGACGAAGATCGCGGCTGCGGCCTACAGTAACCCGAAGCTTCTGGAGATCAGTTCCGCGAAGTCATGGAAGGTGGGACCGACGACGAACAACCCGGACGGGGCCAGTGTGCGGAATGAGCACCGTCTCGTGATCACGGAGGACACTTCCAGCGAGTATTACTGCCCGGAGGCGGTGGCAGGAAAGACCGGATATCTCTTAAAAGCAGGAAACACGCTTGTTACATACGGTGAGAAGGACGGAAGACGTGTTGTATCCGTCATCTTAAAGGGAAGTCCGAGACAGTATTTCATTGATGGAAAATCGTTGCTGCAGTTTGGCCTGAACCGGTTCCAGAATGTGGATATCGCGGAGAATGAGACGAGATATGTCACAGGAGAGGACCAGGTGGATGTAAACGGGACAAGCTATGCGCCGTCCGACCTGGCGATCCAGACAGGAAAAAAGATCACACTTCCGAAGGACGCCACATTCGCGGACGCGGAATTAAGTCTCGGCGCAGTTCCGGACGGAGCGCCGGAGGGAACGGTCGGAGTGCTCAACTACATTTACAATGAGAGAAAGATCGGCTCCGCGTACCTGATGACGAAGGCGGGGGCGGAAGCACTTGCGGCTGCTGAGGCAGCAGGAGGGGCCGAGACCACTGCAGCGGAAGAAACGTCCGAGGAGAGCACAGACGCTGCGGATCCGTCAGCAGATGACGAGAGCACTGAGGCTGAGACGGAGACCATGGGCGAGGCAGATGTGACCACGGCGGCAGGTGACGCGGACAACGCATCGAATCAGGCGGGCAGCAATGATGTGAAGACCGGATTCCCTGCGAAGATCCTCCTGATCGTGATCGGAATCCTCGCGGCAGCAGCCCTGATCGGCGGTGGTATCTGGTTCATGATCCAGAACAACAGGAAAGAGGCGGAAGCAGAAGCACTTCGCCGCGAAAAGAGAAGACAGCGTCTCGTTGCCGAAGGCGGTGACGCGGAGGCCGAGTTCAACAGACTGCTTGAAGAGAAGCGGAAGAGGGACGAGGAGAGACGGAAGAGATAGAAGAGAGAAAGCGGCTGGATCAATTGTGATCCGGCCGCTTTTCTGATATACTGGAAATGAAGTTGGTTTTACGCGGCAGCCACATATCCGTACATCATCATGTAATGGCAGAAGCTTCCGCCCATGACGAAGAGATGGAAGATCTCGTGGGAGCCGAAATTTTTATGCTTCGAGTTGAAGATCGGCAGTTTCAGCGCGTAGATCACACCGCCGATGGTATAGATGATGCCGCCGGCGAGAAGCCATGTGAAAGCGGCAGGTGTGAGAGCGGCAACGATCTGGCGGATCGCCATGATGCATACCCAGCCCATCGCGATGTAGATCACGGAGGAGAACCACTTCGGGCAGTTGATCCAGAGGGCATTGATGATGATGCCTACGATGGCGATGCCCCAGACAAGGGACAGCATCCGGTAGCCGGACTTATTTCCGAGGACGATCAGGCACACCGGTGTGTAGGTTCCGGCGATCAGGATGAAGATCATCATGTGGTCGATTTTCCGAAGGATCTTATTGACATGCTCAGAAATGTCGAAGGTGTGGTAGACCGTGCTTGCGGCGTAGAGCAGGATCATGCTGACGATGAAGACGCTCAGGGCCTTTAGGTGCATGGTTCCGGGGACGGATGCGGCCTTGATTAAAAGCGGCGTCGCGGCAACCATTGCGGTCAGCATTGCGATAAAGTGAGTCAGCGCGCTTCCGGGATCTTTTATTTTCAGTTCCATAATCATTCCTCCAATCATGCGGGATAGCCTGTGTTGAACAGGGAAAATATTGGAAATCAGAATGTGCGTGACTGTATGAAATGAATTAGTCCGATATGGATCTGCGATAATAGGTTGTGGCGGACAAATTTCAGATCATTGCAGCAAATGAACGCAGGGTCTGGTTTCAAAGTTAAAGTGGATATTTAAAATGCGACACGTAGTTTTAGAAACTACTTATCGCGTTTGAATATACTATACCACTTACGATAAAAATATGCAAGGGGAAATATTTTGATGTTAAAAGTATTATATGAGGACGACGAGATCCTGGTGGTCATAAAGCCTGCGGGCGTGGAATCCCAGGCTGCGAAGCGGTTCGCACCGGATATGGTCAGCGAGGTGAAAAAACACCTGGTTATCAACAAATCATGCACACCGGGGAAGGAACCTTATGTGGGAGTTATCCACAGACTGGACAAGCCTGTGTCCGGCGTGATGGTGTACGCGAAAACGAAACGGGCGGCAGCGGCTTTAAGTGAGCAGGTTCAGAGCCATAAGATGAAAAAAATCTACACAGCAGTTGTCCACGGAAGACCTGTGAATATGGTGGATAACTATGTGGATTATATGGTGAAAACACCGGACGGGAATTATTCACAGGTTGTGGATAAGGGGATAACCGGTGCGAAAAAGGCGGAGCTGTCCTATGAAGTCTTAAAGACGATCGACGGGGAAGCTGCCGGGATGCCGGGGAAGGAACTGAGTCTGGTGAGGGTTGCGCTGAAGACCGGACGCCATCACCAGATCCGTGTACAGATGGCGCATCATGGGACGCCGCTGTATGGGGATATGAAATATGGAGTGCCTGTGGGGACTGCCAAACTTGATAAGAAAGAGAATGCAGACCAGGGAACCATGAAGGCAGCAGGAAATAGAAATATGCCGGGTATCAGAACAGCAGGAAATATGGGAAGTGGAAGAGAGTCGATCGCACTCTGCGCTTCATCGCTGACTTTTTTTCATCCGGTGACGAAGAAAGAAATGACGTTTGAGATAGAACCGGTCGGAGGGGCATTTCAGTTGTTTCAAGTTTGATCCTGGTTGGGCTGTTTTCGGCTGCAGGTTGTGACATTGGCAACTGTGGAAATGAGAACAAGGGAGGCCTTGTTCTAGAAATACAGTAGTGCAAAAGAGTCATGCTTTATATGACTCTTTTTGTAATTTAACTAAATTACATATTGACAAAACCCAAAAGAAATACTATTATATAATTGTAATTTAGCTAAAGTACAAAGGAAGGAGCGAGATGAAACATTTAAGACTAGAAGAATTGGTTCAATTTGCTTTGGGAAAAAATGTGACACGCTTAAAAAATTCGGGAAATGCGATTTATACTCCGGAAGATTTTGAGAAGGATTTGCACAGTATAAATCAGAGCAAAGAAGCTTCGGAGTGCATTATAAGCATGATTAAATCAAAGGCGGCTCCGGTATCAAAAGAAACAGAAAATTTGTGTATCACGTCTAATTTCTTAAAATGTTCATTTGATTCAGACACCCTGGATCCGTGGTACTTTTGCTACCAGTTTAATGAAGGACGAGAGATTGAAGAACAGGTTGTAAGGTATTATCAAGGTAATACCTTGAGTGTAAAAAAACTTACAATTCAGAGTATCGGGGGATTGACCATGCCGCTTCTGGGAATTGAGCAACAACACATTGTTGGAGAACTTTATCGAAAAGCAATTATTCAACGGGATTTAATTATACAGCAGGCAGAAAATGTAATGGATATGACGTTAGCAATGATTAGAAAATATGAGGAGAATTAAAGTATGACAACAAGTAAGGATTTACTGCAGGTTTTATGGAACGGTGCGGATGTGCTTCGCGGAAAAATGGATGCAAATGAATATAAAACATATCTTTTAGGATTGGTATTTTACAAGTATCTGTCAGATTCCTACCTGTCGAAAGCGTATGATCTGTTAATGGATGAAGTGCCGGAAAAACTGGAAGAGGCGCAGAGGGCATATGAAGAAGCATTTTCCAGTGATGATGCAGGAGATTTACTGGCGGAGTTGAAGGAATCGTTGCATTATACATTGGAACCGACAATGACGTTTACCCATATTTTAAGTGATGTAAAGAATAATTGTTTCAAGAGAGAAAAATTACAGACCGCTTTTAACCGCGTACAGGAGTCTGATCCGCTGTTTGAGGGATTATTTGCAGATGTAGATTTGTATTCTAACCGCCTTGGAACTGGAGATCAGAAACAGAGTGCAACGATAGCAGACTTGCTTCGTGTTCTGGAGGGCGCAGATCTGATCCATACGGAAGGAGATGTTCTTGGAAATGCATATGAATATCTGATCGGTCAGTTTGCTTCTGAAACAGGAAAGAAGGCGGGGGAATTTTACACTCCACATGGACCGGCGCAAATTCTTTGTCGTATTGCTATGATGGGACAGGAAGAGAAAAAAGGCCTGCAGGTATATGACCCATGTATGGGATCCGCCTCTTTAATGTTAAGTTGCAGAAACTACTCAAAGGAACCGGATTATATAAAGTATTACGGTCAGGAATTAATGCCATCTACGTATAATCTGGCTAGAATGAATATGTTTCTTCATGGAGTACATCCGGAAAATCAGCATTTGAGAAATGGAGACACACTGGATGCAGACTGGCCGACAGATGAAGAAACAGAATTTGATGTGGTAACCATGAATCCGCCGTATTCTGCAAATTGGTCTGCAGCGGAGGGATTTAAACAGGATGAACGTTTTATGGATTATGGCGGTAATCTGGCACCGAAGTCAAAAGCAGATTATGCGTTCTTACTGCATGGATTTTATCATTTAAAACAGAGCGGAACGATGGCAATCGTACTGCCGCATGGGGTATTGTTCAGGGGCGGAGCAGAAGGCAGAATTCGTGAAATTTTATTAAAGAACGGATCCATTTATGCAGTTATTGGTCTACCGTCCAATATGTTTTATAATACATCTATTCCGACCTGTATTATTGTGTTAAAAAAGCACAGGGATGGACGGGATGTGCTTTTCATTGATGCTTCGAATCTTTTTGTAAAAGAAAAGAAACAGAATGTTATGACAGAAGAACACATTGGACATGTACTGGAGCTGTATAAAAATCGTAAACCGGTAGAAAAAGAAGCGTATCTGGCTTCTTATGAGGATATTGAAAAGAATGACTTTAATTTGAATATTCCGCGCTATGTAGATACAACAGAAGAAGAGCCGGAAATCAGTTTAAAAGATCTAACCGTAAAGATCCAGGATACAGATAGAGCAATTAAAGATGGAAACAAAGAATTACTGGAAATGATGAAAAACCTGACTTTTAAAACTTCGGAAACCAAGGAAGACGTTGAAGCATTTATTCGTGTGTTTGAGGAGATGTAGACATGGGAAATACACCAAATATCCGGTTTAAGGGATATACAGACGATTGGGAACAACGCAAGCTGGGGGCGGTTGTCGAAGATTATGTCAAAAAAACGACGGTCGAAGATCAATATCCTGTTTTAACTTCATCTCAGCAAAAAGGAATCGTATTACAAGACGATTATTTTTCAGGAGATCGAGTAAGTCAAAACGGAAACGTAGGATATTTTATAATTCCGCGGGGATATTTTGCTTTTCGAAGTAGAAGTGATAATGATGTATTTGTATTTAACCGTAATGATGTTGCGGATATGGGGATAATAAGCTATTTTTACCCAGTATTTAAACCAAAGGGGGTAGATTCAGATTTCCTGCTACGCAGATTAAATTATGGTTTGGAAGATCAAATTAAAATAAATTCTGAGGGAACTGGACAGCATGTTTTGTCATTGAAAAAGTTTAAAAATATGGTTGGATTATTTCCATCATATGAAGAGCAGAAAAAAGTTGGCTCTTATTTTTCGAAAATAGACAACCTCATCAGCCGTCATCAGCAAGAGTATGATAATATGGCAGCATTAAAGAAGTATATGCTGCAAAAAATGTTTCCAGCGAACGGGGAAAAGGTTCCAGAAATTCGATTTGAAGGATTTACTGATCTTTGGGAACAGCGTAAGTTGGATGATTGGGGAACTTTTTATTATGGGAGAAGCTGCCCAAAGTGGTCAGTAACAGAAGATGCAACCATTCCGTGTATAAGGTATGGGGAACTTTATACAAAATTTGGAGCAAAAATAGATAAAGTTTATTCATACACAAATATGCCACCTGATAACCTTAGATTTAGTAAAGGTACAGAAGTATTGATTCCACGAGTAGGTGAGGATCCGATGGACTATAATCACTGTACATGGCTTTCTATGCCGAATGTAGCGATTGGTGAAATGATTTCAGTCTTTAATACCGACAACAATCCATTGTTCACGGCCACGATGTTTAATGCTACTTTGCGGAATGAATTTGCGATGAGGGTTGAGGGTGGAAGTGTAACTAATCTTTATTTTGAAAAATTGAAAAATATAGAAGTTTCGTTCCCGTCCAAAGATGAGCAAGTAAAGATAGCGACATATTTTGAAAATCTCGACCACATCATCACCCTTCATCAGCGTAAGCGTGATGAACTCTTAGAACTTAAAAAGTACATGCTGCAAAACATGTTTCCAAAGAAAGAAGGTTGAGTATGCCGGAATTAGAATCCATTATTGAGCGTAGGTTGATTGATCAACTCTGCCGGGAAGAATCCCAATGGACGTATCGCCCGGACATTAAGACGGAGGATCAGCTTTGGGAGAATTTTAAGTATATCCTGGAACAGAACAATAAAGCTAAGCTGGATAATACACCGCTTAGTGAGTCGGAATTTGCCAAGATTAAGAATGACGTTTCCCATGCATCATTTTACGATGCAGGGAAATGGCTGGTTGGAGAAAATGGACAGGTCTATATACATATTCAGAGAGGGAACGAATCTATCCACCTGCAGGTGATGAACAATGAGCATATTGCGGGCGGAACCAGTGTTTATGAGGTGATTAACCAGTATCAGGTCTTCTCGTCAGAAGGGCAGGTTGACAGCCGAAATCGTAGATTTGATGTGACACTTCTTATAAATGGAATTCCAATGATCCATATTGAGTTGAAAAATAAAGAGCATTCTTATATGGATGGATATCGTCAGATCAAAAAATATATAGCGGAAGGAAAGTTCCGTGGTTTATTTTCTAATGTACAGATGTTTGTTGTCAGCAATGCAGTAGATACAAAATATTTCGCTGCGGCAAGAGACATAGAGCTGAATAAGAAATTCATCACAGGTTGGATCGATAAAGAGAATCAGCCAGTTTGTGATTACATTGAATTTTGCAAAGCTGTTTTACGGATTCCGCAGGCGCATGAGATGGTAACAAAATATACGATTCTGGATAATGAGAAAAAGAAACTTCTGATTTTACGACCGTATCAGATTCATGCGATCTGCGCTATGCGTGAGGCATCGAAGCAGGGAAAGTCGGGCTATATTTGGCATACGACGGGGTCTGGAAAGACGATGACTTCCTATAAGGCCACCAGAAATCTATTAATGGATATTCCATCCATTGAAAAGACAATTTTTTTGATTGACCGAAAAGATCTGGACACCCAGACAACCATGGAATTCCAGTCTTATGCTGTTCAGGATACCATTGACGTAGATGATACGGAGCATGTTGGAAAGTTGATTGAGCGTTTAACGGACGGTAAGCGCCATATGATTGTAACAACCAGACAGAAACTGCAGATTATGATCGACCGCCGGTTGAAAGAAGATGACAAGAACTATCAGAAAATCCGGAATCTGCGGGTTGCCTTTGTTGTGGACGAATGTCACCGCGCAGTCACTCCGGAAACGAAGCGTTTGATTGAGCGCTTTTTCAGCCATTCTTTATGGTATGGATTTACCGGAACACCTATATTCGATGAGAATAAATATGAATTGAAGGGAGATCTGCCTCAGACAACAGAGGAAATGTATGGAGAGTGTCTGCATAGTTATACCATTAAAGAGGCGATCCATGACTCCGCAGTGCTTGGTTTTATGGTAGAAACAATGGGGGCGAAAAGTGAAGTAGATCCGGCTGCATATGAATCAGAAACACACATGAGAAAAGTGCTGGATGTTATTTTGAATCGTTCCGAGGTTAAATTTGGACTGCAGAATGGCAAGGGAAAAACTTATGAAGCGTTTCTCACGGTAGATTCGATTGAGAGAGCGCAGAAATATTATAAAATGATTTGTGATATCAAAGCAGGAAAGGATGAACTTAAGATTTCTGATGAAATTACAAAGGCTTATCCGGATTTTCCAAAAGTTGCGATCACGTATTCGATATCAGAAAATGATGAGAAATCCCACGTAAACCAGGTGGAAATGGAACAGTCTCTGGATGATTATTATCGGATGTTTGGGACAAGTTATAAACTGCAGATGATCCAGGCATATAATAAAAACTTGAATGAGCGATTAGCCAGAAAAGAAAAACGATATTTA
The DNA here is from genome assembly GCF_003435535.1 of Desulfotomaculum sp. OF05-3. Classification (NCBI taxonomy): domain Bacteria; kingdom Bacillati; phylum Bacillota; class Clostridia; order Eubacteriales; family Desulfotomaculaceae; genus Desulfotomaculum; species Desulfotomaculum sp. OF05-3. Next base: position 34,231 of record NZ_QWGO01000007.1, read on the forward strand.
AATCGGGATCAGCAGTTGGACCTTGTAATTGTGGTGGATCGTCTCCTGACTGGCTTTGATGCTCCATGCTTATCTACTCTGTTCATTGATCGTCCGCCTATGAAATATCAGAATCTTATCCAGGCATTCTCAAGGACCAATCGGTTACTGGATGACAAGAAAATGTATGGTCAGGTTGTTACGTTCCAGGAGCCGGAAGCATTTAAAAACGCAATCAATGCAGCGCTGACACTTTATTCCAAAGGTGGATATAGCACTGCTGTATCTGAAGACTGGGATAAAGTAAAGCAGGAGTTTTCAATATCTGTGCAGGCGATTCACGCGCTGGCAAAGACACCGAAAGACATTGCTGCGTTATCCAGAAAACAGAAAAGATCATTTATTCATATGTTCCGGTCTTTAGATCATGACTTTGCACATTTAAAGGCATTTTCAAACTACGAAGAATCCATATTAAAGGAGTATGATTTTTCGGAACAGGAATATGAAAACTATGCAGCTATGTATAAGAATGTGATGGAAGAGTTTCGAAATGAAAAAGATACTCCAGATGGAGAAGAGCCAGTTATGGATGATTATGATCTGATTGCTTATCATAAGCTGCAGGTGGATTTTGAGTATATTCTTGAATTATTGCAGGGTTTTATTGAGTCATTGGATCCTAAACAGGATAATTACAAAGAATCGAATTTCAAGGAAGATTTGAAAACTATTCGGGAATTGATCGAGGAGTTCGCTAAGACAAATCAAAAGCTCAGCGATCTGCTAGGTACGATCGTAGATGAAATTGAAGCTGATAAGAGCAAATATATTGGTCAGGATATTTCTATGATTGTTAATCAGATGAGGCAGGAAGCTATTGAACGTGAAGTGGAAACTTTTTCCAGAAAATGGTTTTTAGATCCAGAAGAAGTAAAATATGAGGTATTCAATTTCCGGGACGGTGAATTGGCAAATGAAACAAATATGAAAGAAAAGGCAGACTATGCAGCATATAAGAGCCAAACAGAAGCACCTATGTCAAAATTTAAATTCCGAAAGAGCCTGATAGAAGAGTTTAAAAATGAGCTGATGAATAATGTACAGCCCTTATTGAATTAGGTGAAGATCTTTGGATTCAAAGGTCGAGGCTTGTAAATGATCATGTCCTGCTAAGAACCATGGAAAAAACAGATTATGGAATCGTCCCGATGCGCGCATATCGCGGGAATTTCCGCCCATACTATGAGCAGTACAAAGGAAGTACAAATCAGAAAACGGGTGATTCCATGGTAAGTCCTGAGAAAAAACTGAAGAAATTTCTACTGATTCTGGGAATCACGGGTGCGGTATACGGAGCGTTCCGTTATTTGTTACCCCTCGTGATTCCCTTTTTATGTGCATATGGGACGGCTCTGTTTCTGCGCCCGTCGGTCCGGTTCCTCTCGAACCGCATTGCGGTGCCGTTTCGGGGGGAGATGCACCATCTGCCGGTGTCGCTTGTCGGCGGGATCGAACTTCTGGTGATGTCATGCCTTGTTTTCGGACTCCTCTACGCGGGCGGCAGCATGGCGGTGAGCCAGACGGGGCTTTTTATCCGGAGATTTCCGGACTGGCTTTCCGCCCTTGATCTGCGGCTTACGGATACCTGCCGCCTCCTGGAGCAGAAGATGGGGCTCAAGGCGGACGCGCTGGTGGAGCTTGCGGGGAGAGCAGTGGAAGAGGTCCGGCAGATGTTTAAGAACTCCACGATGCCAGTGCTCATGGACCGCTCCGTGTCTGCGCTCCGCGTGGCAGTCGCCGGGATCGTCCTTTTCTTTATCTATTTTGTCGCAGTACTCCTGACACTGCAGGAGATGGATGACATCAGGGAAAAGCGGAGCAGGTCCGCATTCCGGCGGGAATTTCTCGTAGTGGGAGAGCGGATCGCATCCGTGGTGAGCGCGTGGCTGAAGACCCAGGCGTTTATTCTGTTCCTAACAAGTGCCGTGTGTATCTTCGGACTGGCAGTGATCGGAAATCCCTATTCGTTTTTGTTTGGCTGCGGGATCGGGATCCTGGACGCACTGCCGGTATTGGGGGCCGGGACTGTGCTGATTCCGTGGGGAGTCGCGCTGCTGTTTCAGAAGGCGTGGAAAAAGGCTGCGGTGATCTTCGGCATCTATGTGGTCTGCTACTTTCTGCGTCAGATCTCAGAGGCGAGACTGATGGGGAAGCAGGTGGGGCTTTCGCCGCTGGGATCGCTGGTATCCATGTATGTGGGACTTAAGTTGTTTGGATTGTCGGGGCTGATCCTGGGACCGGTGGGAGTGCTGCTGATCGGGGATCTGGTGCGGATGTATGAGGAACAGGGGAGCTGAAAAGACAGATTGTCTTGTGAAAAATACTATGATACAATGGGAACAGCAATCAGTTTACCCGTAAAAGAGGAGAACATCTATGACAGAAGATAACTTCACAATAAGAAAAGCATCCCTAGCTGATCTCCCACGGATCCACGGGATCTACGCCGCTGCCCGCCAGTTCATGCGTGACCACGGGAACTTCAGCCAGTGGGACGGCGAGGACGCCCCGGAGCATCTGCTCCCGGGGGACATCGAGGCAGGAAATTTATATGTTCTGGAAGAAAACGGCGTGATCCATGCCGTCTTCGCCTTCATCATCGGCGCTGACCCATGCTACGCTGTGATCGAGCAGGGCGCCTGGAAGGCAGACACCCCGTACGCTGCCGTCCACCGCGTCGCAAGCGACGGTACGGTCCACAACATCCTGGGCCGGATCATGGACTTCGCCAAGTCGAAGATATCCCACATCCGGATCGACACCCACGAAAACAACAAGGTCATGCAGAGAGCGCTTGAAAAACAGGGATTTGAGAGATGCGGAATTATCTATGTCCCGGACGGAACGCCGCGGATCGCGTTTGAGTGGGGCAGGTAATCATGATGCAGATGAAAGACACCGAATAGACCATTTGGTTTTGGAGGTGTCTTTTTTGCACAAACAATTGTTAACTATACAGATATAACAGGTTGACAATGCGAAAATTCTATGTTATGCTCCTACAAGTCCATCTTTGCAATACCACCCGGGTTCTGAAGACAGCAGCCGCTGTTTCAGAAGGTATGGAAAGAACGGAAGAGTGATGCGCATGTACAGGAAAAGGGAAATGCTTCAGATTTCTTGAGCAACCAGAAAATTCAGGAGGAAATAATTTTGAAACATATGAAAACGAAAGACCTTGTGCTGTGCGCAATGTTTGTGGCATTGATCGCGGTAGGGGCATTTATCAAAGTTCCTGTTCCGGTGGTTCCGTTTACACTTCAGTTTTTATTTACGATGCTGGCGGGGCTGCTGCTGGGTCCTGTGAACGGGGCGCTGGCGGTCGTGGTTTATATTGTTCTGGGACTTGTGGGACTTCCGATCTTCACCCAGGGCGGCGGACCGGGTTATATTTTTCAGCCGAGCTTCGGCTACATCATCGGATTCGCTGTGGCAGCCTATGTGACAGGCCGGATCGCGAATGAGAAGAGCCGTCCTGGTTACAGACGCCTGCTGGCGGCAAATTTCATCGGACTCTTTATCGTGTACGCATTTGGAATGGTTTACTATTATGCGATCAGCAATTTCGTCATAAATACGCCGATCGGTCTCTGGCCGTTGTTTTTATACTGCTTTTTACTGGCGGTTCCGGGAGATATAGCGCTGTGCATTCTGGCGGCAGTCATCGGGAAACGGATGATCCCGATGATTAAAGAGGGGAGACTGGGATAGGAAATGAGCAGAAATATTTTTATCACAGGAACGGGAACGGATGTCGGAAAAACGTATGTGACAGGATTGATCGTGAAAAAACTGAGAGAGAGCGGTGCGGACGCGGCTTACTATAAGGCTGCCATGAGCGGCAATGAGAGACGGCCGGATGGCAGCCTGATCCCGGGGGACGCGCTCCAGGTAAAAAACATGTCCGGAATCCGCCAGTCCCTTGAGGAAATGTGTCCATATGTCTACGAGACAGCTGTCTCCCCGCACCTGGCATCACGGAGCGAGGGAAATCCGGTCCGGATGGAGACTGTGCTGGCGGGATTTCAGAAGGTCTGTGAGGAGTACGAGTATGTGACGATGGAGGGAAGCGGCGGAATCCTCTGCCCGCTCTGCTTTGATGAGGCGGATATCCGTCTGCCGGAGGTAGTCAAAGCCTGCGGTCTTGGGTGTCTGATGATCGCGGACGCGGGACTCGGCACGATCAACGGTGTGGCGCTGACCGCGTACTACCTCAAAGAGCAGGGAATCCCGTTGAAGGGGATCATTTTCAATCACTATAAGCAGGGAGATGTGCTCCATGAGGACAACCGGAAAATGTGCGAGTATTATACAGGAGTTCCTGTGGTTGCCTGTGTGGCGGACGGTGACACGGAGCTTTCCATGGACGCGGAGGATTTGAAAGCGCTGTATGAGACTGCGGAAAAATGACCGTGAATATGCCAAGATTATATAGGAAGCGATAAGTGCTGACGTACTCCCGGGAATCCCACCCGCAGCAGCGGAGCAGGAAAGGGACCGGGGAGTCCATGTTAAGATGAAGGAGAAGAAAACGATGATCTGGTATCCATATGAACAGTTAAAAACAATGAAGGCGCCCTACGAGATCGTGGACGCGAACGGAGTATATCTTTATACAAAGGATCAGAAGATGATCGATTCGGTCTCATCCTGGTGGAGCGTGATCCACGGATATAAGCACCCGGTGATCAACCAGGCGATCATCTCCCAGGTGGAGAAGTTTTCCCATGTCATGCTGGGCGGGCTGACCCACGAACCGGCGAGAAAGCTGTCAGAGAAACTGGCGTCCTGGCTGCCGGGGGATCTGGATTACTGCTTCTTTTCCGATTCCGGCAGTGTGGCGGTGGAAGTGGCGTTAAAAATGGCGCTGCAGTATTATATGAACCGGGGAGATGAGAAGCGGACCATGATCCTGGCCCTGGAGCATGCCTACCACGGCGACACCTTTAAGACGATGGAAGCGGGAGACGATGAGGATTACCATTTCGTGCTGAAAGCTTACGGGGCAAGCCCGTATGTGGTCCACATTCCGACGGAGATCACGGCCCTGGAAGAGGCCTTTGAAAAGTATCATGACAGACTGAACTGTGTGCTGGTGGAACCGCTTTTACAGGGGGCGGGCGGCATGCGGATGTATGACGTTTCCTTCTTAAAGAAGGCGAGAGAGCTTTGTGACCAGTACGGTGTTCTTCTGGTCTTCGATGAGGTGGCGACTGGATTTGGCCGGACCGGCAATCGTTTCGTGGCGGATCTGGTCCTCCCGGATATTCTGGTTCTCGGAAAGGCACTGACAGGCGGATATATCGGTCATGCTGCCACCGTGGCAAACCGGAAAGTATTTGAGGGCTTCTACGATGATGTTCCGGAACATGCCCTGATGCATGGACCGACATTCATGGGAAATGCGCTGGCGTGCAGCGCGGCCCTGGCATCGATCGAACTGTTCGAGACCCAGAACTACATGGAAAAGATCAAAAGGATCGAAGCTGTGACCCGCCGTGAGATGAAGGGCTTCACAGACCCCAGGATCCGCGAAGTCCGGATCATGGGCGGCTGCGTCTGCGTCGAAGTCTACGATCCGGCCGTATTAAAAGGATATCAGGAGTATGCCTACAAGAGAGGTGTGTTCAGCCGTCCGTTCTTAAACTACCTCTACGCAATGGTGCCGTATGTGATCCAGGAGGACGAGCTGGTGCAGGTGCTTCAGTGTATGAAGGATTGGTTTGCGAGATAGGAATGCGGACAGCAAATACAGTACAGAACAAACATTCGGTTTGTTCTGTACTTTTTTTAGCTTGAATGCTATACTGGACAGGTAATATACTAAGAATGAAACGATTCCGTACATTCATAGCCTGGGGCGGAGAGACATTCCAGATCGGCTTCGCCGTTGGGATCTTTGCACTGCTTCTAATAATATCATGGATAGGTCAGGAGAAATCATATGGATCATTTTGAATTAGTATCAGAATACCAGCCCACCGGAGATCAGCCGCAGGCGATCGAGCAGCTGGTGAAGGGATTTAAAGAGGGGAATCAGTTTGAGACGCTGCTTGGCGTGACCGGATCCGGTAAGACGTTTACGATGGCGAATGTGATCCAGCAGCTCAATAAGCCGACGCTGGTGATCGCTCACAATAAGACGCTGGCGGCGCAGCTTTATTCGGAGATGAAAGAGTTTTTCCCGAACAATGCGGTGGAGTACTTTGTCTCCTATTATGATTACTATCAGCCGGAGGCGTATGTGCCGTCTACGGATACCTATATTGAGAAGGATTCCGCGATCAACGATGAGATCGATAAGCTGCGCCACTCTGCGACGGCGGCACTGTCGGAGCGGAATGATGTGATTATCGTGGCCTCCGTGTCCTGTATTTACGGCTTAGGAAGCCCGATTGATTATAAGAACATGGTGATCTCCCTGCGCCCGGGAATGGAGAAGGACAGGGATGAGGTGATCCATAAGCTGATCGATATCCAGTACACGAGAAATGAGATGGATTTCAAGCGCGGAAGCTTCCGGGTAAGAGGTGATGTGCTGGAAGTATTTCCGGCTTATTCTGGAAGCGAGGCGTACCGGATTGAGTTCTTCGGGGACGAGGTGGACAGGATCATGGAGATCGAGGCGCTGACCGGAGAGGTGAAAGCGCAGCTGGAACATGTGGCGATCTTCCCGGCGTCCCACTATGTTGTACCGAAAGAAAAGATGATGCGGGCAACGGAAAATATCCTTGCGGAAATGAAAGAACAGGTAACCTTTTTTAAGAGTGAGGACAAGCTTCTGGAGGCACAGAGAATCGCGGAACGGACAAATTTTGATGTGGAGATGATGAGAGAGACAGGCTTCTGTTCGGGAATCGAGAACTATTCCCGTCATCTTGTGGGATCTGCACCGGGACAGCCGCCGTGTACGCTGCTCGACTATTTCCCTGATGATTTCCTGATTATCGTGGACGAGTCCCATATCACGCTTCCGCAGGTCCGCGGCATGTATTTCGGTGACCGGTCGAGAAAGAAGACACTGGTGGATTATGGATTCCGCCTGCCGTCTGCCCTGGATAACCGCCCATTGAATTTTGAGGAGTTTGAGACCCATATCAATCAGATGATGTTCGTGTCCGCAACCCCGTCCACTTACGAGGCGGACCATGAACTTCTCCGCGCGGAGCAGATCATCCGTCCGACAGGACTTCTTGATCCGGAGATCTCCGTGCGACCAGTGGAGGGACAGATCGATGATCTTGTGGGCGAGATCAATAAAGAAGTAGAAAAACACAACAAGGTCCTGATCACAACGCTTACAAAGCGTATGGCGGAAGACCTTACGGATTATATCAGGGAAGCCGGGATCCGCGTAAAATATCTGCACTCGGATATCGACACATTGGAGCGCGCCGAGATCATCCGCGATATGCGTCTGGATGTCTTTGATGTTCTTGTGGGAATCAACCTCCTCAGAGAGGGACTCGATATCCCGGAGATCACACTTGTGGCGATCCTGGATGCGGATAAGGAAGGATTCCTCCGTTCGGAGACATCCTTGATCCAGACGATCGGACGTGCCGCGCGAAACGCCGAAGGCCATGTGATCATGTATGCGGATTCCATTACCGATTCCATGCGGGCCGCCATCGACGAGACGAACCGCCGACGTGAGATCCAGCAGAAGTACAATGAGGAGCACGGAATCACTCCGCAGACCATAAAGAAAGCGGTCCGTGATCTGATCGCAATCTCCAGGGCTGCCAGTGCCGGCGAAGAAGAGTTCAGGAAAGATCCGGAATCCATGGACGCAAGGGAACTGGAGAAGCTTGCAAAGGAACTCACAAAGAAGATGCGCCAGGCGGCAGCAGAACTGAATTTCGAAGAGGCCGCAAAGCTGCGTGACCGGATGAAGGAAGTGAAGCAGATGCTGCTGGAGCTGGAGAAAAATTAAGATAATTGGTAACTTCTGCCCGTACCAGGCGGACGAATGTGCCAGGATACACTTATTGACAATTATTCTCAACAAGAATACAATATTTCCAGATGACAGAGTCGGTTCTGTCAATTATGATAGTGAAGGATGGACACAGGATGAAACTATATGAAGGAAATATTGGCGCGACGTATCTGGTCAAGTCAGTCCATGTGGATGAGGCAATTAACCGGCGTTTAGAGGCGCTGGGGGTAAATGAGAATACGCCTCTTCTTGTGATGAATAAGAAAAACAGCGGAACCATGATCATCAAAGTCCGTGGAACCCGCCTTGCACTGGGAAGAAGAATTACCGGTGGAATTGAGGTAAAAGAGGAGGCGGCATCATGAGCACGGGGGAGAGACCAATTACTGTCTGCTTTGTAGGAAATCCGAACTGTGGAAAGACTACGCTGTTCAATGCATTTACGGGAGCAAAATTAAAGGTCGCAAACTGGCCCGGCGTTACAGTCGAGCGGATGGAAGGAGAGACGAGCTATAAAGGGCGGAAGATCCGTGTGATCGATACGCCGGGAATCTACAGCCTTACTTCATATACGATGGAGGAACTCGTCACAAGAAGGTGCATTGAGGAAGATGGCGTGGACGTAATTGTCAACGTTGTAGACGCATCATCGCTGGAGCGGAACCTTTATCTGACGATGCAGCTTTTAGAATTAAAGAAACCAGTTATTCTGGCTCTCAATATGATGGATATCATTGAAGAGCGTGGGATGGAGATCGACCTTCACAGACTTCCTGAGATGCTTGGCGGGATCCCTGTGGTTCCGGTCTCCGCGAGAAAGCGCACAGGACTTGACGTGCTGATGCACGCTGTGGTACATCATTATGAGGAAGGTCCCCAGGGCGTGATCGTCCGCTATGACAGGGAGATCGAGGACCGGATCCAGCGGGTAGAAGACCTTCTGCGGAAGAAGTATCCGGATCTCACAAATCTGCGCTGGCATGCGATCAAGATGCTCGAATATGACAAGGAAGTCCTGAAGGACCATCCGGTCGAACTGGAACAGATCGTGCCGAGAAGCTTCGAAAAAGAGATTATCAATGAAAAATACGATTACGTGGAATCGGTAATCAAGGAATGTCTGTTTAATAAAGAAGAAAAATCACATATGACAGATCAGGTGGATAAGATCTTGACTCATCCGATCCTGGGAATTCCAGCATTCTTTGGAATTATGGCATTAGTCTTTTTCCTGACATTCACAGTCGGGGATTTTCTGAAAGGATACTTTGAACAGGGACTGGAACTGCTGTCGCTCGGTGTTTTATCCGGGCTTCATTCAGCGGGAGCTTCCGACTGGGTGATCTCCCTGGTCGTTGATGGTGCGTTGGCGGGAGTTGGAGGAATCCTGACATTTCTTCCAAACATCTTTATCCTTTTCCTTGCGCTTGCGTTCCTGGAGGACAGCGGATACATGGCAAGAGTCGCCTATGTCATGAATGAGACAATGGGGCTGGTCGGACTTTCCGGCCGTGCGTTTCTGCCGATGCTGCTGGGATTTGGCTGTACAGTTCCCGCGGTCATGGCGACCAGAGCGCTGGAGAATCAGAGAGACCGCTTGAAGACGATCCTTATCACACCGTTTATGTCCTGCTCAGCGAGACTTACGATCTATGTTTTGCTGGCGGATATGTTCTTCCCGAAATCGGCAATGTTAGTGGCATATTCCCTTTATCTGGTGGGGGTTGCCATGGCGATCCTCATCGCGCTTATTGTACATAGAATGACAGACGATAAAACTGAGAATGCTCTTCTGATCGAACTTCCGGAATATAAGATTCCGAATCTCAGAACTGTGGCGATCTATGTCTGGGAAAAAATAAAAGATTACCTGACAAAGGCGGGGACAACGATCTTCCTGGCATCGATCATCCTGTGGTTTGTCATGAATGTGGGACCGGCGGGATTTATTTCTGATGTGGCGGACAGCTTTGCGGCAAAATTCGGACAGATCCTTGTGCCGGTACTAAAGCCGGTTGGTCTTGGAAGCTGGCAGATCGCGGTAGCATTGATCTCCGGAATCTCCGCAAAGGAGGTCGTTGTCTCGAGTATGTCTGTTCTTTATGGGATCGGCAATATCAATTCGGCAGCGGGAATGGCGGAACTCTTAGGAATCCTTGGGGGAACAGGATTTACGTCAGTGAACGCTTATGCGCTCATGGTATTCTGCCTTCTCTATACACCGTGTATTGCGACGATCGCGACGATCAAGAGAGAAACACAGTCCTGGAGATGGACACTGGGGATGGTCATGTTCCAGCTTGTGCTTGCCTGGTCGGCGGCATTTCTTGTATTCCAGATCGGAAGCCGCCTGTTCTGATCAAAAAATTGAAAACTATAACTGCTGCCACGTGTGCAGAAGATCTACAATAGTGGGTCTTGCGGCAAATGTGTTATATAGCAGTTATACAAAGATAAAAGGGGTTAAAAGGGGTAATAAATGAACGAAAAAACACTGCTGGAAGCTGTGGTGCTGGCGGGGGAACTCATGCTTGTCAGCGGAGCGGAGATCTACAGGGTGGAAGACACCATGAATCACATGCTGAAACGATCGGAGTACGAACAGACGGAAACGATCGTATATGGAACGGGAATCTTCGTCACGTTGAGCGATCCAAATAAGGAACCACTGACCCGTGTCAAGCGTGTTGCGGCCAGATGCACCAGTATCAACCGGATTTGCCTGGTAAACGATGTATCTCGCCATTTCTGTGAGGGAAAGATCACGGTGGAGGAGGCGTTAAAGCAGCTGCAGGAGATCCAGGCACCAACGACGATCCAGTATGACTGGCTGACCCAGGGACTGGGATATGTTGGTGTTTCGGCGTTCTTTGCGCCTATGTTCGGCGGCTCCCTGGGAGACTTTCTGGCGGCAGCGGTAGTTGGTGTCTGTCTTGCGATAGCCGTATGGATTGGAAAAGCTTTGAAATTCAACGATTTTTGCTTTAACGCGTTTGGAGCGTTTGTGCTTGCGTTTTCAGCTATGACGATCTGCCATTCTTATCCGGTACTGAATTCAGATACGATTATCGTCAGCGCTGTCATGCCGCTTGTCCCGGGAGTAACGTTTACAACGGCGATCCGTGATACCTTAAACGGGGACTACGCAGCCGGATCCGCCAGAATTCTGGAAGCGATCGTTGTGGGACTTGCAGTTGCGTTTGGAGTTGGTGCGGGACTTCTTGTAGCCCGCAGCATGGAAGGAGGACTCTTATGATCATACAGGTATTCAGCGCGTTCTGGGCGGTCGCGATGTTCTCCATTCTGACGGAGACTCCGAAAAAGTTCCTTCCGTACGCGGCTTTTTCCGGCGGATTTGCCTGGTGGGCATATTTAGTGATCAATAATCTGACTCATTCAACACTCCAGGCCGCGTTCTTTTCGATCCTCGCGGTAGCATTTTTGAGCCATATTCTTGCCAGGATCAAGAAAGCACCGGTGACAGTATTCCTCATCGCAGGAATCCTTCCGTCTGTGCCTGGAGCAGGAATCTACCGTACAGTATATTACCTGATCCAGGGAGACCAGACACTTTCAACCCATTACCTAATCTCGACGCTTCACACGGCAGGCGCGATCGCTCTGGCAATCTTTATCACAGATTCGGTTGTCAACCTTGTGCATCTTTATCATGAAGGAAGTCATGCGAGACGAAATTGAATGGCTGGTTGACGGCGGTAGAATGTGTACAGCAATTTTTGTCTGTACTTAAACACATGTAGCCGAGTCTGCGGAAGAACCACAAGGAGATTCCGTAAAGATCTGCAGCTTATCCGTTTCCCTGCGATACAGATACATGTTATCAGAGAGAAAGTCTTCCGGCTGGATCGATTCGCGGTTGACATTTTTGATCGTATTGCAGAAGACATGATAGTCATGTTCCGTAAAATTTTCTGAATCAGCGATGATCAGAACCTCGTGGATACTGGATGGAAGGATGAGAAGATCACTTCCAAACTCGTCCGCGAGGTCTTTTAATTTATCAGGATAGAGGACGCAGGCGGCGCCGTTGTGCGCAGCATCGTTCGTGAGGACATAGAGCGTCGGAACAGGGCAGTCTTCGGGTACAAAGTCGGTAGCTCCGGGGAAATATTCCTTGATCACCGTTTCAAGGCGGCGGAAACTTGCAGAAAAGATCCGAGGTGTATTTTCTTTTGCGAGCGCAAAAAGTTCTTCCGCCGTCACATTCCAGGAAGCAGATACCGTGTTCGTGATGACAGAGCTGATCTGGGTTTCACCTTCAGACTGGATGATCAGGGAGAAGATCACCGCGAGATCCAGGAAAGGGATCCAGGGAATCGTTTTTAACAGCTCCTTATTTTTATCGCGAGAGATAAGCCGCCAGGTAATCTGGTTTTGGAATTCCTCAAAGTTGTTTAAGGAAGTGAGACTTGTCACGGAAACAGGAAGCTGTGTGTCGGTGATCGATATCATATATTCACAGAGTTCTGCCAGCGTGCGGCCTTTTTCAAATTGTTCATACAGCATCTCCAGGGAGATCACGGGGGAACAGTGTTTCTCCGATCTTAAGAGAGCCAGGGAATCAAGCACAACGCCGTTGTTTTTGAGCACACGTTCCCTGTGGATCGAGCAGCTGGTGTCCAGCCTGTTAAAAAGTTCCTCCTGCAGTGCGGCACAGAATTCTTCATAGTTCATTGTAATACCTCCTGATGTGTTTTTAGATCGATAGATTTGTTTTCATGACTTGAACAATAGAAATTAGAATGTTTTTTGCGGCTGCCCGGCGGGAAGCAGATATTCATACTGCTTAGATTGATTCGGCTAAAAATCAGGATGCCGGACAGCCATGGGATGTAAAATGAAAGGATAGGTGTATTCTAACGAAATCCTGTTCGAAAATCAATCGTGATGATTCACAAGAATCGCCCTCTGAAATTGACATGCAGGCAAAAAATAGTTGTATTTACAACATACAAAAGGGAAATATCGTGGTAAAATAATGACATAGATCATGGGAAGATCCAGGTGGAAAGGAAAAAGAAAAATGGCTTTTATCAAAAATATCGATCATGAAACAGTTTTAAATCTCGCGGACCAGATCCACGCAGAACCGGGTCAGATCGTCAGCAAGACTCTCGCCCAGAACAAGGCGGTCAGCCTGACATTATTCGCGTTCTCCAAAGGCGAGGAGATCAGCACCCACGATTCCATCGGCGATGCCATGGTACATGTGATCGATGGCGTCGGTCAGTTTACCGTAGACGGTGCAGAGCATATCTGCAAAGCCGGAGATGTTCTCGTAATGCCGGCGAAGAAGCCGCATGCGGTATTCGCGAAGGAAGATTTTAAGATGCTTCTTACGGTGGTATTTCCGTTAGATTGATACTTGAGTATTTAGATGAAGTATTCGTAACTGTTCAGTAGGTCTGCGCACTTGCCGCGCTGACCGTAAGAAAACATAGGCTGGAAGGCAAAAATCCCATCAGTGAAGCTGATCTGGAATGGATTTTTGCACGTAACTATGAAGGTACTGAATAGTTACAAGTATTCTTAACATGCTATAAATGCGAGATGTTACCGCCTTCTATACTGGTGACAGGAAGATGGAAAAACCCCCGGTGTGGCTGCACCGGGGGTTTTGCTTTGTCACTCGAATAAAGGAGTCACATCTCTTTAGCCTATGGCATGATATGATATGCAGAACGTAAATTTAACATACATCAGCGAATAAACATCGCGTCTCCAAAACTAAAAAACCGGTACCGCTCCTTGATCGCCTCCTGATATGCATTCAGGATATGTTCCCGTCCTGCGAGTGCGGACACGAGCATGACGAGTGTGGATTCCGGAAGATGGAAGTTTGTGATCAGGCAGTCCAGGATCTTGAATTTGTATCCCGGATAGATAAAGATCTCGGTCCAGCCGCTTCCAGCCTTTAAGATCCCGTCATCACCGGTTGCGGATTCCAGGGTACGGCAGCTTGTGGTTCCAACGCAGATCACACGTCCGCCGTTTGCCTTTGTATCATTGATCTTCTTCGCCTCGGATTCTTCTACCATATAGAATTCAGAGTGCATATGGTGCTCTTCGATGGTATCGACCTTTACCGGGCGGAAGGTTCCGAGACCGACATGGAGAGTTACATGAGCGATTTTAACGCCCATCTCCTCGATCTCCTGTAAAAGTTCTTTGGTGAAATGCAGACCTGCTGTCGGAGCAGCCGCAGAACCCTCGTTCTTGGCATATACAGTCTGATAACGGTTCTTATCCTTTAACTGGTGAGTGATATATGGCGGCAGCGGCATCTGGCCGAGCTTATCGAGGATCTCCTCGAAAATTCCATCATACTCAAACTGGATCAGCCGGTTTCCCTCATCGACCACATCGATAACCTTTCCCTTTAAAAGTCCGTCACCGAAGGAAACTTCCGCTCCGACTTTCATCTTCTTACCCGGTTTTACAAGGGTCTCCCAGACATTGTCAGATTTTCTCTTTAAAAGGAGGACTTCGATTCCTGCGTCTGTCCCGATCTTATGTCCCATGAGACGTGCCGGGATAACTTTTGTATCGTTGATAACGAGGCAGTCACCCTTTTTCAGGTACTGTAAAATATCGCGGAAATGGCGGTGTTCCATCTCGCCGGTCTTTTTATCTAATACAAGCAGCCTGGAAGCAGCGCGGTCCTCAAGCGGATCCTGCGCGATCAGTTCCGGCGGCAGTTCAAAATTAAAATCTGTTACATTCATTTTTCTATATCTCCTGTTTGTGCGCTCTTATCAAAAAGTTCCATGCCATTGTAGCAGAATCGGGAAGAAAAATCAATGAGATGCGCCGGAATATGGGAAAATCGGTGATGATCCGACAAAGGTGCGGGCAGCAGCCGGGAAATAGAAAATACATCTTGTTGTTTTAAGATTCCGGTGGTACGATAGGAAAATCAAAAGCATGGTACATGCGGCAATCGGAAGGAGCAGTTGTAATGAAATATATCAATCAGTTAGAACACAGAGATATCCCCTATGAACATAATTTGGATCACGGCGGAGTGCCGGAGGAAAAGCGGAATGTGGCTGCGGCAGGCTGCGGTCCGAGCTGCCTGTGCATGATGGTGGATGCGCTGACTTTGTCGACCTATGAACTTACAGACTGCCTGAAATTATCCAATGAGGTTGGCGCAAACCGTGAGATCGGAACGAGCCTGAAGATCCTGGGTCCCGTTGTTGCGGAAAGGTTTAACCTGAATTATGGGGAAACGAGTGATCTGAACGAACTGAAGGCGCATCTGGCAAAAGGCGGACTCGCCATCGCAAATTCCGGCGGTGACCGGGAAGGATATACCGGGGTGTTCACTCATGGAGGACATTACATCCTCGTTGTATCGGCTGATGACAATGAGGCGTGCATTCTGGATCCGTCCTATAAAGAAGGAAAATATGAGGAGCCGGGCAGAGATGGAAAAGCGAGAGCCGTGGATGGCTTTGTTTACTGCAGCCTGAAAGTTCTTGCGGAGGACTGCGCAAACCGTACTCCGTCCTACTATCTGTTTTCAAGAAAGCATTAAAAATATGAAAAGCGCGGCAGCCGGGAAATGGAATTGGGTAAAAAAATATACAAAAAAATAATTCTCATCCCCTTGCATGAATCGGAAAATTATTGTATACTATTAGAGATGCATCTGTAGCTCAGTGGATAGAGCAGTGGCCTCCGGAGCCGCGTGCGTAGGTTCGATTCCTATCAGATGCATTTTCTGATGTCCTGAAATACCGGGGCAGTGAGACAGAAAAACGTCTGCCAGATCTGGGAAAGGTCCCGGACTGACAGGCGTTTTTTTCTTGCATTCGCCCCTCAGAAACGATATAATGGGCGAAAGGATAAATTTTGGATCATAAATTATGAATAAAAGGGAGAAGTAGATTGGAAGGAACGATTCGTTTAAATAAATATCTGAGTGATGCCGGAGTCTGCTCAAGAAGAGAGGCAGACAGACTTGTGGAGGAAGGGAAGGTTCGTGTGGACGGCGAGATCGCCGTGATGGGAATGCAGATACGGCCGGGACAGAAGGTGGTCTGTGATGGAAAGCCGGTGGGCGAGAAGGAAAAACCGGTATTTCTGATCGTGAATAAGCCGAGGGGAATCGTCTGTACGACTTCCGACAAGGATCATGCAGAAAACATCGTGGAATTTTTAAATTACCCACAGAGGATCTACCCGGTCGGACGTCTCGATAAGGATTCCGAGGGACTTCTCCTCATGACAAATCAGGGCGACATCGTCAACAAGATCCTCCGCGGCGGAAATGCCCACGAGAAAGAGTACGCGGTAGCCGTCAACCACCCGGTGACGGAAGAATTTTTAAAACAGATGTGCGAGGGCGTCCGGATCGAGGACCTGGATGTGACCACGAAGCCGTGCCGTGCCTGGAAGACCGGAAGCCATACCTTTCATATCGTCCTGACTCAGGGCTTGAACCGCCAGATCCGCCGGATGTGCCGCGCACTCGATTATCATGTGATGAATTTAAAGCGTGTGCGTATCATGAATCTCCAGCTGGGTACATTAAAGCGTGGAGAATACCGGGAACTGACGGAAAAAGAACTGGGTGACCTGATGCGTATGGTGGAAGGTTCCACAAACCTTCCGGCGAGGGAAGCCGCAAAACTTGGAAAGATTGTGGATCCGGCGAAGAGAGAAAGAAAGACGGGAAGCTCAGGATATCAGGGAAAGCCTGGCGGAAGAAAGCCGTCAGATAAAAATAACGAGAGAAAACCGTTCGAGAAAAAGACCGGAACCGGAAAAATATGGAGAAATGTCCGTCAGGACGGTGAAATAAAGCCGGAAAAGAAAGCCCCCGCATCCCCGGAGAGCTGGAAACCGGGTGCGCCGGAGCGCAAGGAGCATAAAATATGGACGACAAGATCAAGAGGATGAAGGAGCTGATCCCGCTTCTTTCCGAGGCTGCAAAGGCCTATTACCAGGAGAGCCGCGAGATCATGAGCAACTTTGAATATGACAGGCTTTATGATGAACTCCTGAAGCTGGAACAGGAGACAGGGACTGTGTTCGCAGGAAGTCCGACCCAGAAAGTAGGATATGAGATCTTAAGCGAACTCCCGAAGGAGCGCCATGAACGGCCGATGCTGTCATTGAATAAGACAAAGAGTGTCGATGAACTGAGGGAATGGCTTGGAAACCAGACGGGTCTTTTATCCTGGAAGATGGATGGACTTACCGTGGTCCTGACATACGAGGATGGAGTTCTTGCGAAAGCGGTCACCCGCGGAAACGGCGAGATCGGTGAGGTCATCACCCCAAATGCCAGGACCTTTATCAATATTCCGACAACGATTCCCTACAAAGGACAGCTGATCCTGCGCGGTGAGGCGGTGATCAGCTATTCGGATTTCGAAAAATTAAATGATTCCATCGCTGATGTGGATGCGAAATATAAGAATCCGAGAAACCTCTGCAGCGGCTCCGTGCGCCAGCTGAACAGTGGGATCACGGCATCCAGAAACGTCCGGTTTATGGCGTTTGCATTGGTGAGGGCGGATGGAGTTGACTTTAAAAATTCAAGAAAAGAGCAGTTTTTGTGGCTTTCCAGTCTGGGATTTGAGACGGTCGAGTTTGTAGAGGTGACGGCGGAGACACTTTCCAGTGCAGTCCGCGGATTTGCGGAGAAGATCGAGCATTACGATATCCCGTCGGATGGTCTCGTGCTGTTATATGATGATATCGCATACGGACAGTCCCTGGGGCGGACTGCAAAATTTCCGAGAGATTCCATCGCTTTTAAATGGGCGGATGAGATTCAGGAGACGACGCTTTCCTACATTGAATGGAGCGCTTCGCGGACAGGACTGATCAATCCGGTTGCCGTGTTTGAGCCTGTGGAGCTGGAAGGAACCACAGTAAGCCGAGCCAGTGTCCACAACATCAGCATCATGGAAGGGCTGGAGCTCGGTGCAGGAGACAGGATCACGGTCTACAAGGCGAACATGATCATTCCGCAGATCGCGGATAACCTGACAAGAAGCGGTGTCCGTGATATCCCGGCGACCTGTCCGGTATGCGGCGGAAAGACGGAGATCCGCAATCTGAACGATGTGAAATCCCTCTACTGTACGAACCCGGATTGTCAGGCGAAAAAGATCAAGAGCTTTGATCTGTTTGTGAGCAGGGACGCGTTGAATATCGACGGTCTCTCCGAGATGACGCTGGAGAAGTTTATCGCAGCGGGATTCATCCATGAATTTGATGATATTTTCCATCTGGACCGCCATCGTGACGCTATCGTGACGATGGAAGGTTTCGGTGAAAAGTCTTATGAGAATCTCATAGCGGCTGCAAAGACCGCGTCCCACACCACACTTCCGAGGCTGATCTTTGGTCTCGGAATCGCGGGGATCGGTCTCGCCAACGCGAAGGTGATCTGCCGGCATTTCGATTTCAATCTGGATGCCATGCGGAAGGCTGGCGCGGAAGAGTTGTGCTCTATTGATGGAATCGGCGGCGTGCTTGCGGATGCGTGGGTGACGTACTTTAAGAATGACAGGAACAACGAGACACTGGATCATTTGCTGGCAGACCTTACGTTCGAAAAGGAAGTCAGGAACGAGGAGCAGACATTAGCCGGGAAGACCTTTGTGATCACCGGTTCCGTGGAGCGTTTCGCGAACAGGAAGGAGCTTCAGGAAAAAATAGAAGCTCTGGGCGGAAAGGCTGCCGGTTCCGTATCAGCAAAGACCAGTTATCTGATCAACAATGATGTGACATCCAATTCGTCAAAGAATAAGAAGGCAAGAGAACTTGGCATTCCGATCCTTTCCGAAGCGGATTTTCTGAAGATGATAGGAGAAGAAAATGCCGATTAAAATACAGAATGGATTGCCGGCAAGAGCGATCCTTGAGAGCGAAAACGTATTCATTATGGACGAGGACCGCGCGGAGAGCCAGGATATCCGTCCGTTAGAGATCCTGATCTTAAATCTCATGCCGTTGAAGGAGGACACGGAGACCCAGCTTTTAAGAGCTCTGTCCAATACGCCTCTGCAGGTGGAGTGTACTTACATGACCATGTCCACCCATGAGTCCACCCACACCTCCGCCAGCCACTTAAATAAGTTTTATGTGACATTCCCGGAGATCAAGAAGAAACATTTCGACGGAATGATCATCACCGGTGCACCGGTGGAACTGATGGAGTTTGAGGAGGTCAACTACTGGGAAGAGCTGACCCGGATCATGGAGTGGAGCAAGACCCATGTGACATCCACCATGCATCTGTGCTGGGGAGCCCAGGCCGGACTTTACTATCATTACGGAATCCCGAAACACTTACGGAAAGAAAAACTTTCCGGTGTGTATACACAGAAAGCGCTGGATAAGCGTGTTCCGTTACTCCGAAGCTTTGACGATTACTTTAAGTGCCCGCATTCCCGCTATACAGAAGTGTGGGAGGAGGATATTTTAAAGCACCCGGAACTTCGGATCCTCGCTAAATCCGATGAGGCAGGTGTCTTCCTCGTCATGAACCAGGACGGAAGCCAGATCTTCGTCCAGGGCCACCCGGAGTACGACCGTATGACCTTAAACAACGAGTATCACCGCGACCTCAATAAAGGCTTAAATCCGGCACTCCCGGTCCACTACTATGAGCATGATGACCCGTTCTCTGTTCCACCGCTTATGTGGAGAAATATGGCGAACACGCTGTATACGAACTGGCTGAACTACTACGTATATCAGGTGACTCCGTATACGCTGGAGGAGGACACGGAGTAAACAGAGATCTGTTTGGTGTAAAAAGATTTTTGCTCGTAACGGTGAAGGTACGGAGTAGTTATGAATAAAGAAATGATTGTGAAAAAAACTTCCGGTCCAAATGGTCCGGAAGTTTTTTCTTTGCGCGATCAGTTAAATACGGGTGTAGGCTTTAAAGAATACAGGTTTAACGATATTCCTTCGGAACCTGAGCATCGTGGTAAGCGTTGATCTCAGAACGGAATTCACTGCTTTCCAGAATATCGAGAGCTGTCATAGCAAGACCCTTGGCACCCTTCAGGCAGATCTCATCAGCCTGAGGAGTTGCAGCGGCTTTTGTATATTCTTTGGAGTGGCTTTGAATGGTTTTATCATCTGTGATAGACAGATAATCGTGGATTGCCGGGATCTTGATGGAGACATTTCCGATATCTGAAGATCCGTAAAGCTTTCCGGGTTCAGCCCAGGTCATCTGGATCCCGAGAGATTCCATATTATTCTTGAAGGCCTGGCACATTGGTTTATTTGGATAACGTTCTGCGTAGATCGGCTCTACACTGACTTCAGCTTTTGCTCCGGTCAGGGCCTCTGCGTGTTCAATACAGGATGTCACAAAGCGGATCAGCTCCTTGATCCTAAGCATGGTTTCAGCACGAAGGCTGAATTCACACTTGGCAAGTTCCGGAATTACATTGGCAGCAGTTCCGCCTTCCAGAATAATACCGTTGATGTTGTCCTGAACCTGGAATGTCGAGCGCATCAGATCGATCTGGTTGAACACATGGATCGCAGCGCTAAGGGCATTGATGCCATTTGAGGGTGAAGACGAATGGGCAGCTTTTCCGTGGAAGGATACGCGGATTCTTGTAGCGGCACGTCCACCTCTGCCAACGAGGTTGGAACCGCCTCCGGACGGGTGCATCATAAGGGCATAATCAGTTTCATCAAAGGCACCGCGCTCTAAGAGGATGACTTTGCCGGCCCCGCCTTCCTCCGCCGGTGTGCCGATGATAGAAACTTCACCATCGTATTCATCGATCAGAGAAGCAATTCCCATAAATGCACCTACGGCACAGGTTGCGATGATATTGTGACCACAGCCATGACCGATTCCGCGGAGCGCATCGTATTCCGCAAGAAAAGCAATTCTCGGTCCCGGACCTTTTCCTTTTTTTACAACCTTAAAAGAAGTGTCAAGTCCGCAGTACGGAGTTTCTACCTGAAAACCACGATCTTCTAAAAAAGAACGGATCGATGCGACTGCCTGATGTTCTTCATATCCAAGCTCCGGATGGTCATGGATCTGGTGGGAAAGTGCTAACAGCTCATGCTGCATACGGTCGATGGTCTGAATGATGTTTGTTTTTTGCTGCTCCATACTAATAAGTACCTCCTATAGGGAATGGATTATTTTTGATATACAACTTTTCCTTCGATCAAAACGGTGGAAGCGGAAGAATAGTAGTCTAACGGATAGCCGTCCCAGATCACAATGTCTGCATCCTTTCCCGGCTCCAGACTTCCGACTCTCTGATCGAGTCCGCAGACACGGGCAGCGTTGATGGTGGCTGATTCCAGGGCAGTTAAGGCAGTGAGCCCTTTTTTATACATGAGAGTAAGATGAATAGCGGAAAGCTCGATATTCATTTTTGGATGAGCAGTGGATGATGCAAATGGGATGCCGTGTTCCTCCAGAACAGATCCGACGATCGGATCACGGTTCCGATTTTCACTGCTCTTTGATCCGTAGGAGGGACCGACGACGCACGAAACATTGTGCTTTTTCAGAAGATCCGGAATCAACCAGCTTTCTGTGCAGTCCTCCAAGGTATAATGCAGTCCGAATTCCTCGGCAATCCGGATCGCAGTAGCCATATCATAACTGCGTTTTGCCGTGATCTTTACCGGCATACCGTCAAAGACACGCATGAGGGAGTGGAGCTTCATGTCAAATTTCGGTGGCTTTTTGGAAGGATCCGTTTCGGCAAGCTTCCAGCTTGTATGATAATTTTTTGCTTTCATTAGTGCTTCACGGATCAAAGCTGCGGTGGCAAGACGAGTCTTTGGTGATCGTTTTCCGGAATATGTTGTTTTGACTTCATCCGTCAGACTCATATGAAAAGCAAGTTCCGGCACGATCGTGAGGTCGGAAACTGTTTTTCCCGCAGTTTTGATCGCGGCGCAGGTTCCGCCAATCAGATTGGCATCTCCCGGACAGACAACTGCGGTGGTAACACCGCCGGCAAGCGCCATTTGAAAACCTTCGTCGGCAGGGTTGATCGCGTCTAATGTGCGAAGCTGTGGGAGGATTGGATCGGAGGTTTCGTTCGAATCGTCGCCTTCAAAACGATAGATCTGTTCCCGCACGCCCAGTTGGCAATGAGGTTCTACAAATCCCGGTGTCACATAGTGACCGCAGGCATCGATGCTGACATGTCCAACATTGTACTTACTGACTGCATTGTCGCAGATATCAAGGATTTTTCCGTCTTCTATAACCAGATCTTTCTTTTCTTCGTAGATTCCGGCCATATTGATGAGATTACAGTTTTTGATAATCAACATTGCTTTCCCCCGCCTTTCTACTGTATATGATTTCACCGTCCACGATAACGATACCGGCCTGGCTCATGGTTGCCAATGGATCTACATTCCAGATGACCACATCAGCATCTTTTCCCGGTTCCAGGCTTCCGACTCTGGAATCAATATCGGTAATGATTGCGTTATTGATGGTGAGGCACTTGAGAGCCATCTCTCTGGAAAGTCCATTCTTGATATAGAGAGCAGCCTGCAGAAGCTGACCTTCAATGGGAACGACAGGGGCATCTGTGATGAGTCCGAAGGTGACACCGGCTTCTTCAAGAATCCGTCCGGCTTCAAAGGTTTTATGCCTTGTTTCAAATTTTCCTTTTCCTCCGACCGTAGGACCGAGGAGGCATTGGACATGATTTTTTACAAGCTCATCGACGATCAGATAGCCATCCGTACAGTGATCGATCGAATAACGAAGACCAAATTCGTTTGCGATACGGATCGCTGTTTGAATATCGTCTGCCTGATGTGCATGGATCTTTACGCGCATGCCGTCAAAAACGCGCATAAGGGAATGCATATGAAAATCAAACGGAAAATCAGGATCATTTCCATGTTCTTTATAGTTCTTATGGTATTCCTTTGCCTTGAAAAGCTGTTCCCGCATAATGGCAGCATTCATCATCCGTGTTTTTGGTGCTTTGTCACGCTTGCCGTAATTGACCTTTGGATTTTCTCCCAGAGCCATTTTCATGCAGATCTCCTGAGATATGACACGTGAATCCGGATCTTTTCCGGCTGTCTTTATAGCAGTAAAGGTTCCGCCGATGATATTAGAGCTTCCTGGTCCGGTAACAACGGTTGTGACACCATGACGAACGGCAACATCAAAGGTAACGTCATTCCATTTTAAAGCGTCAATGCCGCGGAGCCCCGGAAGTGCCGGATCCGTATTCTCATTTCCGTCCACTTCCGCAGGGCTGTTGATTCCCAGAAGTCCGATATGACAGTGGGCATCAATGAGTCCCGGCGTTACCAGTCTTCCTGCCGCGTCAATGACTTTACAATCTGCAGGAACAGCTCCAACTGTTCCGATCTGGGATATTTTCCCGTTTTCAATTAAAATATCGCCAGTCTGTTCATAGATTCCGGCCATGGTGATGAGTTTTCCATTCTTAATGAGTAACAATTGCAGTTCGTCTCCTTTCTATTGTAAAATGCATCAGAAAAAGTGTTTTTCAATTATTATTGTACAATTCAAGAAATACACTGTCAAAGCAAAAAGTATTATGATGAATATATAAAAAATCTGATTCATAATTTCCTGTGATTAGGTTGTTTGAAAATTAAATGGGAGGTATAATTAACCTAATAATCAGTAGGGGGAAAATGCATATGAAAAAAACGATGCTGCTGGTGTCCTGCAGTCCATCTACCAATGTAGGACTCCGCTCTTATTTGACTCAAATATTTGGCCGTTATATCCAACTGGAAGCGCGTCTTGCTGATGATGTTACGTCAGAAATAATGGAACAGTTTGATTTGGTATTGTTTGCGTCCAAGGGGGCAGCGAGAAGAGCAGAGTCAAAGCTGACCCCGAAGATTCATTTCCTGATTTGTATCAGAACCTTCAATTTTACGTATTTGCATAAGATCCTTTCGATCCCGCCGAGTTCGCAGGTATATCTGATCAATGATACAGAGAGAACGACGAAAGGGGCGATACATCTTTTAAATACATATGGCTTTTCACAATATCATTTTATTCCGTATTATCCGGGATGCGGTGAACCTGATTATTCGATCCAGTATGCAGTGACATTAGGAGAAGAACGGTATGTACCGAGATATATTCCGCATGTGATCGACATCGGGATCCGGGTGGTGGATGTATCTACGATCGCAGAGATCGCATCATTCTTTAACCTTTCTATGAGCATCGCGGACGTGGTGACGCAGAATTATCTGAATCAATTTGTCCAACTGCTTAAAATGTCGAATCATCAGGTTCGACAGACAACAAACTTAAATTTTATCACACAGAGTATCATCAACAACATTGATATCGGTATTTGTATGTTGAATGAGAAAAATATCATGATTATGGTCAATGATCCGTTTGTGGAAGAACTTGAGATCCATAAACCGCATCTGATCGGTGTATCGCTTTTGGAGGTCCTGCCGGAGTTTGAGGAAATATTGAAAAAATATCCGGATCAGGAGAGCCTGACGGCAGAGCTTGTCCGGCATGGAAATAAAAAGGTGACGATAACACTGCGAAAATTTCGGGATACGAATCATGAGGATCTGACTCTGATCCATTTAGGAAGAAGGCAGATTTCGGAACATAATGGCGGAGCGGAGGATCATAAAGCAGGGAAAGAGGCAGGAAATGGGAATCCAGAACAGGAAATGGAGACATGGTATCAGTTTCGCGATTACCGATCTCAAAATAGCCAGGTCCTTCATATGATAGAAACAGCCCGAAGAATTTCGCTGACTGATTACCGGGTGCTGATCCAGGGAGAGACGGGGACCGGAAAAGAGGTTCTGGCTCAGGCGATCCACAGCAATTCAAAACGCTGCAGAGGCGCTTTTATTAAGCTGAATCTGTCAGCGCTTAATGTGGCGCAGGTGGCAAGGGAACTGGATCTGTCAGAGAGGGATTGTGTGTTGAAACGTGCCTGCGGCGGAACGCTTTATCTGGATGGCATCCATAATCTGACGGAACCTCTTCAGAGAAAGATTCTTGGGCTTTTGGATTCATCCGTCAATATTCGGTTGATTGCCTCTGCAGACCGGGATCTTTATGAGATGAGTCGTAACGGACAATTTTTAAAGGAACTGTTTTATCGCATCAATGAAGTATCCCTGGCAACGCTGCCGGTGCGAAAAAGACCGGAAGATATTCCGCTATTATTTGAATATTTTTTAAGGAATGTATATAATAATCCGTCCTTATCCTGGAAAGAACTGTTCAGTGACGGACTCTGGAAGTTTTTAATGAGCTACAACTGGCCTGGAAACGGAAAAGAAATCGAGAACTTATGTAAATATTTCTTCTGTGTCAAAGCAGATGCAAAACTGACGGAAGGAGATCTACCGGCGTATATTCTTTCTCAGGTGCATGAAAATGCAAAGGACCTGTCCCCGCTGGAACGGCAGATCTTGATCTGCTTAAGTCAGAATCCGAAAATAGGAAGAGTCACCTTGCTTCATATGGTTCAGGAGAACGGCATGGATGTAAGCGAAGGAAAGATAAGAAGCACGATCCACAGCATGGCGGAGCAGGGATTGGTCCATACAAATCGCACCAAAGGAGGATGTGAGATCACCGGAAAGGGAGAGACATATTTGTAAGAGTTTATGATCAGTACATAAAGAAACATACTTTGATTAGGTTGATTTGTTAAGAAAAAATGATGCAAATCAACCTAATCAATTTTTTTGACAAAAAAATGAACCCAAAGGTCTGAAAGTACTGGAAAAAACTTGTCAGCTATATTCTGAAAAGATATAATGAACACAGAAATGAACTTAAAACAAACAGAAAATTAAAAAAATACACAACAATTCACAAAAAAGAAGAAAGCAGACAAACTTTACTAAAGCGTAAAGAATGTAAGGAACAACGATATAATCAGATAGAAACTTCCGGCAAGAACAGCTCCGATACAGGAGGATGCAGGTTTTTGTGAATGCAGGTATTCGTAATAGGAACCAAGCTTCTGAGTGGAATCTGGAGCAATCATTTCATTTTCTTTTTCGAATTTTTCATGGTGTTTGCCGTATTTAAAAAGTTTTCGATGACTATAAATAAACAGATCAAAGGTTCCGAGATTTTTAGCGAATCGGAAACCTCCAAAAATAAGCGGAGGGAGGCTGGAGAGAAAGAACGAGTTAATCAGCCGATTCAAAAAAAATGAATTATGGCTGAATAACAAATAGAGGATTCCAAAGCAGCCTCCGATCAGGAGATGCTTGAAAAAGCTTTTTCGGAACAATGAAGACATAAGAAACCATCCTTTCACTGATTTGATGTCATGCATATGGATTTTATTATAACGGGATCTATATAAATGTCAACAGATGAGAAATTCTAAACGAAAAAAAGAATATCGAAAGCTTGTTTGAAAAATATGAAACAAAAGGAGGAAACAAGATGAGAAAGAGGACAATTGCAGCGTTGTTAGCATGTACAATGGTGCTTGGTACAATAACCGGGTGTAGCAGTGAACCGAAAAATCCTGAAGATTCCGACACAGAAGCTGTTCAGGTATCGACAGAGGCTGCTACAACAACATCAGCAGGTCCAAAGATATTTAATGATTATATGACGTCAGATGTTGATACTTTAAACAGCCATATTTATACATTAAGTGTCAGCTCAGATATTATCAGTCCGAGCACACTCCTTCTATACCGCCTTTATCCGACGGAAGACGGAAAAAGTTCAGACTATGTCCCGGAGCTTGCAGAAAGTAAACCGGAACAGCTGGATGAGGAAGGAAAAGTATGGCAGATTAAGATTCGCGAAAATGCAAAATGGGAAAACGGAGACCCGATTACAGTTGATGATGTGATTTATTCGTTTAAGATGTGTCTGGATCCGCTTATGGTAAATAGCCGTGCTTCTCAGCTTGCAAGCGACTACATCACAATCACAAAAGCTACAGAATATTCACTTCAGGGGACTGAGAATAAGGTTTCCTGGGATGAAGTGGGAATTAAGAGAAATGGTGATTATCTTCTTGGACTTGAACTGGATGCCCCGGTTACGGAAGCAGATGTCCGAAGCCATTTCCACTATGTATGGACTAATCTGGTACATAAGCCAACTTATGAAGCAGGAATGAACGCGGATCGAACAAAGACCTCATATGGTTCCACAAAAGATACTTATATGAGCTGTGGTGCTTACATTTTAACAGATTGGGTTCCTGGCTCTGTCTTTAAAATGAAGAGAAATCCAGATTATGTTCTTTCTGATATGATCAAGCTGGATGAGTATGTTTATAAAGTAGTAGCAGACAAAAATACTGCTCTTGAGCTTTATCTGAACGGTGAGATGGATGAAGTTACATTAAGCCCGGAGGCAATCGAACAGTATGTAGATGATCCGAGTATTAAGACGGGACCTGCAAAAGCCATTCAGGTAATTTCGATCAACCATGGAAATACCAATAATAATGGAATTCTTGGAAATGTAAATTTCAGAAAAGCATTGTTCTATGCAGTGGATCGTCAGAGCATTGCCAAAATGACAAACGGTATTCCGGCAAACTACCTCGTACCGAGTAAATGCCTTGGTCTTGATGGAAAAACATATCGTGAAATGTCGGAGGCACAGGAATATCTGGCAGACAATTTCGGATATGATCCGAAACTTGCAAAAGAGTATTACGATAAGGCGATGGCAGAGTGCGGTATCAGCAATCTGACTTTGACGTTACAGTACAATGAGACAAGTGCCAATAACAAAGCAGCATCTGAGTTTTTACACAAAACATTTCCGGAGATTTTTGGTGACAGTTTTACACTAGAATTGATGGCTGCTCCAAGTGGCGTTTTGAATTCCTATATTAAGGGATGGAAAAACGGTGATCCGAACAGCTATGAGCTTCAGTGGAGAGGCTGGAACACAAGTACAGAGGCTCCATGGAATGGACTTAAGGTTTATACCAGTATGTATTCAAACAAGAATGAGCCGTATTATAACGATGAGGTGGATGCGCTTTGGGAAAAAGCAAACTATGATCTGGAAGCAAAGAAGGATCCGGCATATCGTCTGGAGCTTGCGAGAGAAATTGAACAGATTATTTTAGATGAAGTCGCAGCATGTCCGGTATATGAAGCTCCGAACTACTATCTGATCAATCCGAAGGTGATCCTTCCGTCGGATGAATATATTCCAGGTTATGGATTTGGCTTTACGATCAGTGATAAAGAAGTATAACCGATAAGGAAACTGAATGGTTCTACAACATGCAGCCTGCCGGATCTTGCGTGCCGGCAGGCTGCTTTTTTATAACAGAAGATCCGATCACTGAAAGGAATGAATGAATCTTGCCGAAATAACAACGGAAACTCGGAGGGAATGATATGACAAAATACATTATACAGCGAATTCTGGCGATGCTGGTGACTCTGTTTATTATTGTTACCATAGGATTTATGGTAATCCGGTTAATGCCAGGCGGAATTTTTGATGATGCTGTCGATATGACATATGAGCAGAGAGAAGCGCTGGAAGCAAAATATAATCTGGATAAGCCAATACCTGTTCAGTACGCACTATTTCTCAAAGGACTTGTGCTGGAGGGTGATTGGGGAACCTCATTAAAAATGTATGTAAATGTTCCGGTATGGGAAGTGATCAAAACAAAAATTCCGGTTACTCTTTATATTAACTTTTTTTCATTGATCATATCACTTCCGTTAGGAATTATCCTGGGAATTGTGGCAGCGGTCAGGAAAAATACAATGACAGACTATCTGATCTCATTTTTAGTCGTTATATTTATTTCAGTACCATCCTTTATTTTCGCTACGTTGCTCCAGTATTTTGTGGCATTTAAAGCAGGTCTGTTCCCAATCATTTTTGATGCGACAGTTGTTGGCTTGGATAAATTTTATTGTCTGGCACTTCCGATTCTGGCGTTGTCCCTTGGACCGATCGCCCGTGTGACCAGATATCTGAGAGCAGAGTTAGCAGAAACGATCAATTCGGATTTTATGCTTTTAGCTAAGACAAAGGGTCTAACAGAACGTAAGGCAACGATCAACCATGGAATTCGAAATTCCATGCTTCCGCTTATGAATATCATTGTTCCGATGTTTACCAGTATTATGGGAGGAAGTCTTGTAATTGAAACGATCTTTTCAATACCGGGAATGGGTGGCATTATGGTAAAATCCATCAATGCACCGGACTACACCGTAACACTGGCAGCCCTGATCTTTTATTCCGTAGTGTCACTTGTTACCGTATTGATCGTGGATCTTTCCTATGGCATTGTTGATCCACGCGTGAGGATGGGAGGGAAGAAATAATGACAAAGTTTTATTCTTCCGATGAAGCGGAATATAAAATTGATAAAACGGAATTTGAATTTGTTCAGTTAAAAGAAGATATTGCAGATGAAACATTTCAGGATAAAGCGATTGGATTCTTTAAAGATGCGATGATGCGTTTCTGTAGAAGTAAGGTTTCAATTATTGCTTTTATTGGAATTATCGTTATTTTATGTATGGCAATCGTTATGCCAATGACTAGTCGGTGGGGATACAATGATCAGGATCTGAATCGGATCAATCTGCCGCCTAAAATGCCGGTTCTGGAAAATGTCGGGATTCTGGATGGAACACGTTGGCTGACAAAACGCCGGGTGGATAGCCTAAATGATACGACCCGTTATCCGGAAGGATGTATTTTAAAGGTGATCAATCACCGAAACGTACAGGGTGTGGAGATGTGTGACATAAAGGTGGATTATTATAAGTACAGCGGTCTGGAAGACGGTACATATTTTTGGATGGGTACCGATTATCTTGGTCGTGATTTGTGGGTGCGAATGTGGCGCGGTGCCAGGGTTTCTTTGGCAATTGCATTTATCTCCGTGATCTGTAATGTTTTTATTGGTATCGTGTATGGTTCAATCGCCGGATATTACGGTGGAAAGATCGATATGATCATGATGCGTCTGACAGAGATCATCGGTTCGTTCCCGGAAATTGTCGTTGTAACATTATTTATCCTGTTTTTCGGAACTGGTATTCTATCAATTATTCTTTGTCTTGTGGTGCAGAACTGGATCGGTACAGCCAGAATGATCCGTTCCCAGTTTTATCGATATAAAGGAAGTGAATATGTACTTGCGGCCAGAACTCTTGGTGTTAAAGATATGGCATTGATCTTCCGTCACATTTTGCCAAACTCCATTGGTCCGATCATTACTCGTGCCATGATTGCGATCCCTGGTGCGATCTTTACAGAGTCGTTTCTGGCATACATTGGACTTGGTATTCGTGCACCGGAGAGTTCTATTGGAGTTTTGTTGTCTCAGGGACAGAAGGTCATGCAGCAGTATCCGAATCAGGTATTTTTCCCGGCAATTGTAATTTCTATATTAATGATCGCGTTTAATATGCTGTCTAATGGTCTGCGTGATGCGTTTGATCCGACTCAGCGTGGTGCATAAGGAAAGGAGAGAAATCATATGGAACCTATTTTAAGTGTAAAAGATCTTTCAGTTTCCTTTAATGCATTTGCTGGAAAGGTCCATGCAGTTCGTGATGTGAGCTTTGACCTGATGAAGGGAGAAACACTGGCGATTGTAGGAGAATCAGGCTCTGGAAAATCAGTTACAATTAAGGCAATCCTTGGGATCCTTGCAAAAAATGGTCATATTGATAGTGGCTCGATCATGTATCAGGGCGAAGATATGGCAAAATATAAAGAAAAAGATTTTTATAAGATCAGGGGAAAAAGAATTTCTCTGGTATTCCAGGATCCGCTGTCCGCTCTGAATCCAATCATGAAGATAGGGAAACAGATTACAGAGGCATTGGTTTTAAGTGGTTCTATAGAGAAATCAAAGGCAAAGCAGAGAGCAATCGAGCTGATGGAGGCAGTAGGAATTCCAAATGCAGCAGAGCGCTATGAAGCATATCCGTTCCAGTTTTCCGGTGGCATGAGACAGCGTATCGTGATTGCGATCGCGCTAGCCTGTAATCCAGAGATCCTAATCTGTGATGAGCCAACGACCGCACTTGATGTGACGATTCAGGCACGCATTTTGGAATTGATTGAGGATATGAAACGGGAACGTGATTTATCGGTCGTTTTTATTACTCATGATTTAGGTGTTGTTGCCAATATTGCAGATCGCGTATGCGTGATGTATGCAGGACGGATCGTGGAAGTGGGAACGTGTGAGGATATCTTTTATCGTCCGGCACATCCGTATACATGGGCTCTGTTATCGGCGATGCCGGATCTCCATACGGAAGAAACATTATACGCGATTCCAGGTGCTCCGCCGAACATGCTTTATCCGCCAAAGGGAGATGCGTTTGCAGCAAGAAATAAATATGCGATGAAGATCGACTTTGACAAGGAACCGCCGTATTTTAGAATTTCTGATACTCATTACGCATCTACGTGGCTTTTACATCCAGATGCACCCAAAGTTGAGATGCCGGATATTTTAAAACACCGCATCGCCAGAATGATGGAGGAGGCAGAACGTGGAGAATAAAAAGACAACTTTAGCAGAGGGTCAAGATCATATTCTGGATGTGGAACATCTGAGTATGTATTTTACAACAAAAAATAAAGGAAAAAAATCAACTGTGAAAGCAGTTGATGATGTATCCTTTTATGTAAAGCGTGGTGAGACATTTGGTCTCGTTGGAGAATCCGGTTGCGGAAAAACAACGACGGGACGAACGATCATCCGCCTTTATGATCCAACTGGAGGCACTGTAAAATTTAACGACAGAGAAATTTCCGGAAAAATGAATAAGGAACTTCATCAGTATATTACAGATAATATTGCAATGATCTTTCAAGATCCGATTGCCTCTTTAAACCCAAGAATGACAGTTCAGGAAATTATTGCAGAAGGACTAAAGATCCGTGGCGTAAAGGATCCGGAAGAACTGCGCACAAGAGTGATCCGAATGCTGGAGCATGTGGGACTTCAGGCAGAGCATGCGTCTCGATATCCGCATGAGTTCTCTGGTGGTCAGCGTCAGCGTATTGGTATAGCGAGAGCGTTGATTGTGGAACCGCAGATGGTGATTGCCGATGAACCTGTATCGGCTCTTGATGTGTCTGTTCAGGCCCAGGTCATCAATCTGTTAAACAAATTGAAAGGAGAAATGGGGCTGACGATCCTGTTCATTGCTCATAACCTTTCGGTTGTCAAGTATTTCTCTAACCGGATTGGTGTCATGTATTTCGGAAAACTGGTCGAAATGGCAGATTCAGAGGAATTGTTTAAAAATCCTTTGCATCCGTATACAAAAGCGCTGCTTTCGGCGATCCCAGAACCAGATCCTCGAAAGGAGAAAAAACGTGTTAAGCTACATTATGATCCGGAGATGCATCACTATAGTGAATCCAATCTTCCATTTTATCATGAAGTAAGTCCGGGGCATACCATATACTGTTCGGATGAAGAATTTGATGAATACAGAAAAGAGTGGAAACCATAATCACGATCCGCTTTTTGCATAAAGAAACGGGGCTGTCACAGTGGCAATGTAATTGCCGGGCGACAGCCCCGTTTTGTGGATCCTGACAGATCGGATCCGGTTATCTTCGTCCGGTATTCCAAAGAATATCGTGGTTGATCGTTTGGTAGAACATCTCGCGGACCTTGTCATGGTCTTTGGTCTGACCGAGGATCCACATCAGCTTTGTCACGGTCGCTTCTAACGTCATATCGTAGGATTCAATGAGACCAAAAGCATTTTTGATCTTTTGACCGACTTCATAGACGGACATATTACTGCCCTCCTGCGTTACCTGCGTGGTCATCACGACGATCTTTCCCATGGAGATCCATTTTTCGATCGAGCTGTAGAAGTCTCCGGATTCATAGGACGGAAGTCCGCCGACACCGAAGGATTCGATCACAACAGCGTCGTAATGTTCCGCCATGTAATCAAGCAGGCTGGAGTCCATTGATGGGATCAGCTTTAAGAGGCTGACCTGGCTGTCCATTTCATGGTAGAAGCGGACGCCCTCACGATCCTGCCATTTATCATCAATATAATATAGAATATGCTCGTCCTGGATCACGGCCAGATACGGGAAATTAATGCTGGAAAAAGCATTGTAGCTCTTGCTGCGTTCCTTTTTTCCACGGGTTCCGGCAATGACCTTTCCGTCAAAGACGATGGTTACGCCATGAGCACGATCCGAAGAAGCGAAGCGCAGGCTGTCGAGAAGGTTTGTCCGTGCATCTGTCACGTCAAGATCGATCGGTTTCTGGGCACCGGTGATCACGATGGGCTTGCTGGAGTGCTGGACGAGGTAGGACATGGCGGCGGCTGTGTAGGCCATCGTGTCCGTTCCATGGCAGATCACAAAGCCGTCGTAATTGTCGTAGTTTTCTTCCAGAACCTGAGCAAGTTTCAGCCAGTGTTTCGGATGCATGTTTGTGCTGTCGATGTTTAAGACCTGCACTGTCTCCACCTCGCAGAATTTTTTCGCGTCCGGTACATAAGACAACAGTTCATCGCCGGTGAGGAGCGGTGTCAGACCATTTTCGCCGCGCTTGCAGGCAATCGTTCCCCCCGTTCCGAGCAGCAGAAGGTGTTTCATGATTTAAAAATCCCCTTTCGTTTGCAATCATCTCACATATGGTTTATAGTATAACATAGGAGGCTTCAGAAAGTAAAGACGGCGGATGGTTTGGAAAGAAAGAATCATCCGGGAAAGGGGAGAGATGGTGAATATACCGAAAGATCCGGTCATGCTGTTAAGCTATATCAACACGCAGTTGCGGGACAATTACCCGGACATGGACGAGTTGTGCAGGTCGCTTTGTCTAGACAGGAAAGACGTGGATGAGAAACTCGCGTCGATCGATTATGAGTACGATCCGGAAAAAAATCAGTATGTATAGAGTAAGCGGCCGATCCTGGCTTTCCAGGGCATGAGCCGCAGAAAAATAAAAGTGGAAAAAAGCACCGTGGAAAAGGCTGCATAGCGGATCGGAGAATCACAGATACTGGTTTCATGAACAGATGGAAGCAGAAAGACAGAAATCAGAAAATTGCAGTAAAAAAAAGCTCCGGCGGCGGATGGAGACAATGGGTCAGGAATTTTATGCTCTGCGGTCTGACGGGATGGGGACTTGAGATCCTTTTGACTTCCGTGGAAGGCTTTGCGGCTGGAGATATGAAATTCATGGGAAAGACATCAATATACATGTTCCCGATATATGGAATGGGAATCCTTTTGGGGCCCATCGGGAAATGGGTGGACAGTTGGATCGGAGACCGGGGACAGATCGCGGTAAAGGACAGGATCTTCCGACATGGGATCCTGGACATGGTCCTGATCTTTTTCGCAGAATACCTCACGGGAACATTCTTGAAAAGCCTTGGGATATGTCCATGGGATTACACAGGGCGGATGTTGAATGTCGACGGCGTGATCCGGCTGGATTTTGCCCCGTTCTGGTTCATGACAGGACTTCTCTTTGAATATCTGACAGGAGGAAAAGAGGAGATCTTTTCCGGAGATCCGGCAGCAGGAGAGTCAATGTTCAGACAGATTTGAACTGTAACGATTTTAGATGGATTCGAGGTGTATTTGAGTTGCAAATAAGAGGTTTATTTAATATAATATAAGTCATGGACCTCATCGCTGTAACTCTTTAAAGTGTATGAAAGGTAACTGTTCAATAGGCTGGCACACCTGTTGTGCTGACCGTAAGAGAGTACCTTTACTGTTAAAGAAAATATGGGAGGTTTGTTACGTATGATAAGATTATTACTTGTCCTGTTCACACTGGTGGGATTCCTGATCTTCAGCTATCCGTTCCTTGTGGCACAGGTATCACTTGGGAAAAAGGATCCCCACGCGCGGGATCTGGAGACGATCAAGGTCGTCCGGTCCGTGTTCAAGGTACTCTTAAAGCTGGCGGGGGTGACCGTGACGGTGAAGGGCGCGGAAAATATACCGGAAGACACAGCGGTCCTCTATGTTGGAAACCACAGAAGCTACTTTGATATTCTTGCGGGCTACACGACAGTTCCGACACTGCTCGGTTTCGTCGCAAAAAAGGAGATGGAAAAGATCCCACTCTTACGCACCTGGATGGTGAACGTGAACTGCCTGTTCTTAGACAGAAAGAACATCAAAGAAGGCTTAAAGACGATCCTTCAGGGAATCGAGAAGGTAAAAAACGGCGTTTCCATCTGGATTTTTCCGGAGGGAACGAGAAATCCGAACGAAGATATCACGGAGCTCCTTCCGTTTAAAGAGGGGAGCTTAAAGATTGCGGAGAAATCCGGCTGTCCGGTGATCCCGGTGGCGATGACAGGAACGGCGGAGGTACTGGAAAAACACTTCCCGTTTATCACCCCGTCCCATATTACGATCTACTACGGAAAACCGTTCTATGTAAAAGAATTGGAAGCCGAAGATCGGAAACATCCGGGCGCTTACACTAGAAATGTATTGATCAGAATGCTGAAAGAAATGCAGGAAGAAAAACAATAAGGTTTCAGGCGGATAAAATGGCTTGAAATGATATGACAGGACAAGGTTTCGGAGAGATCTGCTGAAAAAGCAAAAGAAATTTTGGGAAATACCTGGGGAGAAACGACAGAAAGCAGAGGCATAAATATATGAAAAATCTTGACTTAAAAGAATGCAGGGACAAGCTGGACGTGATCGATAAAGAGATCGTCCGTCTGTTTGAGGAGCGCATGTCCGTATGCGGAGATGTGGCGGAATATAAGATCGGAACAGGAAAAGCCGTTTACGATGCGGCGAGAGAGGCACAGAAGATCGCAGCGGTTCAGGAGCTGGCCCACAGTGAGTTCAATAAAGAGGCGGTAAAGGAGATCTTTTCCCAGTTAATGTCCGTCAGCCGCAGATACCAGTACAGCCTGTTATCCGCTCACGGTATGGGAATGGACACCGGATTTACGGAAGTGGAGACCATCGGGAAGAAGAATAAAAAGATCGTCTTCCAGGGCGTCGAGGGCGCTTACAGCCATGCCGCCGCGAAGTTATATTTCGGCGAGGACGCGGATCTTTACCATGTTCCGGAGTTCGAGGACACGATGCGCGAGGTGGAAGAGGGACGCGCTGATTATGCGGTACTTCCCATCGAGAATTCCACAGCCGGTTTCGTGATCAACAACTACGACCTGCTCTTAAAGTATAAGAATTACATAGTCGGCGAGGTCTATGTCCCGGTTGCCCATATGCTGCTCGGCGTTCCGGGAGCGGAGCTCTCCGATATCAGGACCGTTTACTCCCATGCCCAGGCTCTGGCCCAGAGCTCTGATTTCCTGTCCGCCCATAAAGACTGGAAGCAGATCGCTGTCTTAAACACGGCTGTAGCTGCAAAGAAGGTCATGGAGGAGAAGGATCCGTCCCAGGCGGCTGTCGCAAGCCGTACAGCGGGAGAACTCTATGGAATGGAGATCCTCGCAAAGGAGATCAACAACGTCAAGGGAAATACGACAAGATTCCTGATCCTCGGAAAAGAGCCGGTGTACGCAAAGACCGCCGGAAAGATCAGCGTGGCTTTCGAGATCGCCCATAAGAGCGGTTCCCTATACAACATCCTTGGAAACTTTATTTTTAATAATGTCAATATGACGATGATCGAATCCAGACCGATTCCGGAAAAGAGCTTCGAGTACCGGTTCTTCGTGGATTTCGAAGGAAATTTAAGCGATGCGGGAGTGAGAAACGCGCTGACCGGTCTTGCTGCGGAAGCTTCCGTCATGAGAATTTTAGGTAATTATTAGAGAGATACGGTCCGGGAAAATCCGGACCGATTCTTGTATCAACAGATATTTGATGCAGACGATATGGCGGACACAAAACGGGTCCGGCGATCGTCGTGCACAGAGCAAGGAGGAAAAAACATGGCAGCCCTTACATTTGCAGCCATCGATGTGGGATCCTTTGAGGTGGAGATGGGGATCTATGAGATCTCAAACCGCAACAAGATCCGAAAACTGGATCAGATCCGTCACGTCACTGCGCTGGGAAAAGATACCTACAATAACGGAAAGATCAGCTATGAGATGGTGGAGGAGCTTTGCGATGTGCTTGCGGATTTTGCAAGGATCATGAAATCCTATAAAGTCACGGAATACCGTGCCTACGCCACAAGTGCGATGCGCGAGGCGAGAAACAATAGGATCGTTCTGGATCAGATCCGTGTCCGAACCGGGATCCAGGTACGGATTATCAGCAACTCGGAACAGCGATTTCTGGGCTACAAGGCCATCGCGGTGTCCGATGACGAGTTTGATGAGAATATCCAGCAGGGAACCGCTATCGTGGACGTGGGATTCGGCAGCATGCAGATATCCATGTTTGATAAAAACCTTCTGGTGAATACGGAAAATCTGCCGTTAGGTGTTCTGAGGATCCGCGGTACTCTGGAAGAGGTCGATACGACGATGGAACAGTACCGGGAGCTTATTGATGAGATGGTGGACAATGAACTCCAGAACTATAAAAAAATGTATTTAAAGGAGCGGAAGATCAAGCATCTGATCGGGATCGGTGAGAACATCCTGTATCTGTTTCGGTACGAGGAAGACGGAAAGCCGCTTTCGAGGATCACGAGAGAGCAGTTTGAAGAGTTTTACACCCGCCTGAGCACGATGAATGAAGAGCAGATGGAGGAGCATTTCGGGGTGAACCGGGAGTACGCTTCCTTACTTATGCCATGCGCGGTGATCTATAAGAAGTTTCTTGAGATGACGGGAGCAGAGATGATCTGGATCCCCGGGGTACGGCTCTGTGACGGGATCGCGGCGGAGTTCGCGGCGGACAAGAAGCTTATAAAATTCCGGCACAATTTTGATAACGATATTATCAGCACTTCCCGTTCCATGGCAAAACGCTACCAGTGCTTAAGCCGTCACACGGAGACCGTCGAGAAATATGTGCTCCAGATCTTCGATACAATGCGGAAATACCACGGAATGGGGCAGAGAGAGCGCCTGCTTTTGCAGATCGCGGTGCTGATCCATGCCTGCGGAAAGTTTATCAGTGTCCGGAATTCCAATGAGTGCGCTTACAACATCATCATGTCCACGGAGATCATCGGTATCTCCCATTTGGAGCGGGAGATCATCGCAAATGTGGTCCGCTATAATATCCGGGATTTCGATTACAATATGGTCCGGATGGAGACAGAATTAGATGAAGTGACGGACAGCTTCAGCGGGCAGAACGAGGTCATGCTTCTGATCGCAAAGCTCACAGCAATGCTGCGTCTGGCGAATTCCATGGACCGCGGACACAGTGCGAAGCTCGCGGACTGCCGGATGACCGTGAAGGATCAGAACCTGATCATCACGACAGATTATCACGGCGATATTACGCTGGAGTCTGTTTCCTTTGAACAGAAGGCGGCGTTCTTCGAGGAGATTTTTGGAATTCGGCCGGTGCTTCGCCATAAAAAGTATGTATAGTCAGGTCTGACCGGAACCAACGCATTC
Organism: Desulfotomaculum sp. OF05-3; assembly: GCF_003435535.1. NCBI lineage: Bacteria > Bacillati > Bacillota > Clostridia > Eubacteriales > Desulfotomaculaceae > Desulfotomaculum > Desulfotomaculum sp. OF05-3. The sequence continues at coordinate 72,731 of NZ_QWGO01000007.1, forward strand.
AGGGAGGCGGTAAAGAAAGATGAAAAAAGAAGAAAAAAAAGACAATACACAGAAGGCCAGAAAAGGAAAAGAACAGGGAATTGAGTATTTTCAGGATCCGAAAAATTATGTAAACCGAGAGCTGAGCTGGCTGGAGTTTGACTGCCGTGTACTGGAGGAAGCCAGAGATAAGACCAACCCACTCTTTGACCGTTTAAAATTCTTAAGCATCACGGCATCAAATCTGGATGAGTTTTTCATGGTCCGCGTGGCCTCCTTAAAGGACATGGTCCATGCCGGATATAAAAAACCGGATATTGCCGGAATGACGGCTCAGGAACAGTTGGATAAGATCAGCGTCCGGACCCATGAACTGGTGGTTCAGCAGTATAATACCTACAACCGGTCCCTGCTTCCGGCACTCAGAAATAACGGATTAAATCTGATCGAGTGCCATGAGGACCTGACACCGGAACAGGGAGAGTTTGTGGACCGGTATTTCAGGGAGGAGGTTTACCCAGTACTCACCCCGATGGCGGTGGACTCCTCGAGACCGTTCCCCCTTGTCCGGAATAAATCCTTAAATATCGCGGCACTGCTGAAGAAAAAAGACGGCGATGAGGAACTGGAATTTGCCATGGTACAGGTTCCGGCGGTGCTTCCGCGGATCATAAGCCTCCCGGTGACCACCGATGAGGACCACAACGAGACACGGAATGTGATCTTTCTGGAGGAGATCATCGAGCGGAACATGCAGCAGCTGTTCTTAAACTACGATATCGTGACATCCCACCCGTTCCGAATCATGAGAAACGCCGATTTCTCCCTTGACGAGGAGGAAGCTGTGGATCTTCTCGAGGAGATCGAGAAGCAGTTAAAGCGCAGGCAGTGGGGCGAGGTCATCCGTCTGGAGATCGAGGATAAGGCGGACCAGAGACTCCTCAAGGTATTAAAACGGGAGCTGGAAGTCAACGAGGAGGACATCTTCGAGATTCCGGGCGCTCTGGATCTGACGGTCCTTATGAAGATGTACGGACTTGACGGATACGATCATTTGAAGACACCGAAATATACGCCGCAGCCGGTTCCGGCACTGATGAATGACGATGATATCTTTACGAATATCCGGAAAGGTGATATTCTTCTGATGCATCCTTACGAGACCTTTGATCCGGTTGTGGATTTTGTGAGAAGCGCGGCAAGAGATCCGGAAGTGCTGGCGATCAAGCAGACCCTCTACCGTGTCAGCGGAAATTCCCCGATCATCGCGGCCCTGGCTGCAGCGGCAGAGAATGGAAAACAGGTATCCGTACTCGTTGAGCTGAAGGCAAGATTTGATGAGGAGAACAATATTATCTGGGCAAAAAAACTTGAGAAAGCAGGCTGCCATGTGATCTATGGCCTTGTGGGCTTAAAGACCCACTCGAAAATTACCCTCGTAGTCCGGAGAGAGGAGGACGGCATCCGCAGATATGTTCACCTCGGAACCGGTAACTACAACGATTCCACCGCAAAGCTCTATACGGACTGCGGAATCATGACATGTCATCCGCTGATCGGTGAGGATGCCACAGCAGTTTTCAACATGCTTTCCGGTTATTCGGAACCCTTGAACTGGAATATGCTCTCCGTGGCACCGCTGTGGCTGAGAACAAAATTCCTGCGTCTCATTGAGCGTGAGACGAAGAATGCACGGGCAGGAAAGCCGGCTTCCATTATTGCAAAGATGAACTCTCTCTGTGATAAAGAGATCATCGCGGCCTTATATGAGGCGTCCTGCGCTGGTGTCAAGATCCATCTGGTGGTCCGTGGAATCTGCTGTCTGAAGGCAGGAATTCCGGGACTTTCCGAGAATATTGAAGTCCGCTCCATCGTCGGGGAATTTCTGGAACACGCGCGGATCTTTATCTTCGAGAATGACGGAAGCGAAGAGATATACATGGGAAGCGCCGACTGGATGCCGAGAAACCTGGACCGCCGCGTGGAGATCCTGTTCCCGGTACTGAGGGAAGAGTTGAAAGACAGGATCCGGAAGTATATGGAGCTGGAGCTTGAGGACAACTTAAAAGCCCATGTCTTACAGCCGGACGGAACATACGAGAAGCCGGACCGCCGTGGAAAACTCCCGGTGGGATCCCAGATGGCACTCTGCGAGATGGCTGTGGCTGCGGCGAAGAACGAGCGGAAGAAACATGAGCAGGAGGAGACTGCAAGAGTGTTTATTCCGATCGAGAGCGAGAATTAAGTGAGATCATAAATTGACTGACCCGCCCATAGCAAAGGCGAAAGAGAAAAAAGTTTATAAAAATTTTATTAGCACTCATCAAAAATGAGTGCTAATTTTATTGACATTTTGATTTCCTGGTATTAAAATATGTCATGTTGAACAGAACAGCTGTTAAAAAGGCAGCTGGAAAACGATAAATGAAAATAAGCGGTCCGAAGGAATTATGAGAAATTCCCCCGCGCCGCAGGAATAGAAATAAGGAGTGGTTTAACATGGCAAAAAGTGGAAGTCTTTCAATCAACAGTGAGAATATATTCCCGATCATCAAAAAATGGCTGTATTCCGATCACGATATCTTCTACCGTGAGTTAGTCAGCAACGGCTGCGATGCCATCACAAAATTAAAGAAGCTGGCCCTGATGGGCGAGTACGAGACACCGGATGATGAGACCTATAAAGTTCAGGTTACTGTAAACCCGAAGGAAAAGACGATCCGGATCGAAGATAACGGTCTCGGAATGACAGAGGACGAGGCTGACGAGTATATCAACCAGATCGCTTTTTCCGGTGCGCAGGATTTCTTAAACAAGTACAAAGATAAAGCAAACGAGGACCAGATCATCGGTCACTTCGGACTTGGTTTTTACTCCGCGTTCATGGTAGCCGACAAAGTAACGATCGATACCTTATCCTACAAGCCGGATGCAAAGCCGGTCCACTGGGAGTCTGAGGGCGGTACCGAGTTCGACATGAAAGAGGGCACAAAGGAAGGACACGGAACCGTGATCACCCTGTACCTGAATGAGGACAGCGCTGAGTTCGCAAATGAGTACCGTGCAAGAGAGATCCTCGATAAATACTGCGCGTTCATGCCGGTTGAGATCTACTTAAACGATGAGACTGCAGAGCCGCAGTACGACACGATCGAAAAGGACGAGCTCACCGATAAAGATACAATTATCGAGACGATCGTAGAGCCTGCAAAGACAGAGGAGAAGGAAAAAGAGGACGGCACTAAGGAGACAGTTGAGGTTTCCCCGGCGAAAGAGAAATATAAGATCGCAAGACGCCCGGTTGCCGTAAACGATACGAACCCGCTCTGGAACAAGCATCCGAATGAGTGCACAGACGAAGAGTACAAGGAGTTCTACCGTAAGGTATTCCAGGATTTCAAGGAGCCGTTATTCTGGATCCACCTGAACATGGACTACCCGTTCAACTTAAAGGGTATCCTCTACTTCCCGAAGATCAATATGGAGTACGAGAGCATCGAAGGCAAGATCAAGCTCTATAATAATCAGGTATTCATTGCCGATAATATCAAGGAAGTCATTCCGGAATTCCTGATGTTGTTAAAAGGAGTGATCGACTGCCCGGATCTTCCGTTAAATGTATCCAGAAGTGCTCTCCAGAATGATGGGTTCGTTAAGAAGATCTCCGACTATATCACAAAGAAGGTTGCGGACAAGCTGTCCGGCATGTGCAAGACAGACCGCGAGAATTACGAGAAATACTGGGACGACATCAACCCGTTCATCAAATTCGGCTGCTTAAAGGATGAGAAGTTTGACGAGAAGATGAAAGACTACATCCTCTACAAGAATCTGGACGGCAAGTACCTGACTCTCGCTGACTGCCTGGAGGAGAACAAGGAAAAACACGAGAATAAGATCTTTTATGTAACTGACGAGAAAGAGCAGAGCCAGTATATCAACATGTTCAAGGAAGCTGGAATCGACGCTGTGATCCTTCCGAATCCGATCGATTCTCCGTTTATGCAGCATGTGGAGCAGAAGAATGAGGGCTTGAAGTTCCTGCGCATCGACGCGGATGTCAACGAGACCTTCAAGGATGCTGAGGAGACCGATGAGGCCGCGAAGGAGCAGGAGAAGAAGGATGCCGAGACTCTTGCGGAGGTCTTCAAGAAGGCCATCGGAAATGACAAACTGAACGTCAAGGTCGAGAAGCTGAAAAACGAGGGCCTCGCGTCCATGATCACTGTGTCCGAGGAGAGCCGCAGAATGCAGGATATGATGAAGATGTACAGCATGTACGGCGGCGGTTCCGATCTGTTCCCGGCGGAGGAGACACTTGTCCTCAACGCAAACAACGGCCTTGTAAAGTATGTGTTAAACAACAGGGACGGCGAGAAGACACCGATGCTCTGCGAACAGCTCTATGACCTTGCAAAGCTCGCTCACGGAAGTCTTTCCCCGGAGCGTATGACAAAGTTCATTGCGAGAAGCAGTGAGATCATGAAGGAAGAATATGGTGCATAAACGAAGAGATTTTCTGATCACGTTTACAATTTTATGCCTTGCCATGTGCGCCTGCTCAGGGTTCCAGTACCTGGGCAGCGCTTTCTATGGCCTGGTATGGCACCGGATCCATGGCCTGGGAAGCGGCGGAGCGCGTCTGCTTTCCGGGCTTTTTGATTCCCCGTGGACGGGAGTCCTGGTGCAGTATATCTTTTCTATCGGAGCTCCATTCCTTCTGGTGGTTCCGATGACATGTTTTGTGAGATCGGACCGGAGACCGGCTCATACACTTCCGGCGGAGGTCTGGATGTCGGCGCTTTTCATGTGCCTGGGACTTGGGTACATCTTTAATTTCCTCGGCGTGTTTCTGGACGTGTTTTTTTCTATATTTACGGGAGTTCCGGCGACGGATATGAACCCGGTGATGGACGCCCTCGATGAGCTGACGCCTGGAATGGTGATCTATACCTGCCTGATCGCCCCGTTTATGGAGGAGTTTATCTTCCGGGGAGTTCTCTTAAAGAAGGCGAGACGGTTCGGGGACCGGACAGCGGTTGTCTACTGTGCGGTCATGTTCGGGCTGATGCACGGAAATTTAAACCAATGCCTGTACGCGGTGGTGATCGGACTGATCCTTGGCTATGTGGCGGTGCGGACGAACCGGATTTTTTATAATGTGCTGCTTCACATGGCAGTGAATTCCTTTTCCATGATGTTAGTGCTGGTGGAAAATGGATTGAACGCACTGGGGATGAGCGCAATGGCGGCGGCGTTTTCTGTGGGAAGCTTCATTATGATCCTGCTTCTCATCGCAGCCGGGATCTACTTTTTCTTCCGGGACGGACGACGCTACTGGTGGCAGATGGGACGCCAGAACGGGTGGCCGACACCGTACAGGAGGTATGTGTACCTGAATCCGGGATTTATTTTATATATGATCATTTTCGGGATTGAGATGATATCGTATATTTTATAGAAAAAGTTTTCGAGAAAACAGCAGCCTGGAGAGAATATCCGGGAGTGTCGCGGCTGTTTGGAAAACCACATAGAAATGTACGTGAGAGACGGAATCATCCGGCAGAATATACTGTGGGCAGTGGACACATTGCCGCAATAACGCAGTGCATTCTGCCGGATTTTCTGTCTGAAACGCTTGAAAAGGGGGCGGGGTCTTGGTATAGTAGTGGGAGACCATTTACGAAGAGGAGACATCATGCAGAGAATCGCAAAATTTGAAAAAGTAAGCTTTGAGCAGTTTAAAAAAGACTGGCAGGGGGAACACCCGCAGGATACAGAAGAAGTGATCAGGGAAATCTACGATGGGATCAGACTTCCGAAGCGTGCCACAGCAGGCTCTGCTGGATATGATTTCTTCGCACCGGCAGCGTTCACGCTGAAACCGGGCGAGATGACAAAGATCCTCACAGGGATCCGCGCCCGGATCGATGACGGCTGGGTATTAAAGCTCTATCCGAGAAGCGGACTTGGATTTAAGTTCCGTCTGCAGTTAAACAATACCGTCGGGATCATCGACAGCGACTACTACGGATCTGACAACGAGGGCCATATCCAGGTGAAGCTCACCAATGACAGCCGCGAGGGAAAGACCGTGGAAGTGGAGGCAGGAACAGGTTTCTCCCAGGGGATTTTCGTGGAGTACGGAATTACGGTGGATGATGAGGCCGATGAGGTGAGAAATGGTGGATTCGGAAGCACGACGCGTGCGTAAAATGTGGAGAAAAGGGAAAGAATTCCCGAGGCCAGAGCGTGCTGAAGCTGAAGGTTCATGAAAAGACTTTACAAAGCATATAAAGAAACGAAATAAAACGTAAAATTTAAAATGTATAAACAGTATAAGAAAACAAGAAAAATAAGCAAAATAAAAAAGAGCATTGTATCAGCGTTATTTCTATCCGGTATGCTGCTCCTCCTCACCGGTTGCAGCCATGTGACCAGTGAGATGAAGGAGAGCAGGGAGAACGGCATCGCCCTCATGGAAAGCGGTGATTACGAGGGGGCTGTCGCGGAGTTTGACAGCCTGATCGACCAGACAACGCGGGTGACCTCTTTTGAGATCGATGTATTAAAGTACCGCGGTGAGGCAGAATTTATGCTGGGGGACTATGGTGCCGCGGCGTATACTTATGATACCCTGGCGAAGGTGGATAAGCCGAGAGCCGAGTATTACTACCTCGGCGCGGTGAGCCTCGCGAATTCCGGGGATCAGGATGGTGCTGAGAACCGCCTGGAGTCCGGTAAGAGCGCGGATGCGAAACATGAGGTTACAGGCTACGCAGAGGCGATGGAAGCCCTGGGGGCGGCATATATGACTGCCGGAGACGAGGAGAAGGCGGATGAGCTCTACCAGACTCTCGTGGATGAGGGCTTTTCCAGCACGGAAGTTTACAACCGCTGGATGATGGCTGCGATGGAAAAAGGCAATTATGAGGAAGCGCTGCAGCACGCGGAGGCGGGACTTGCCCTCTCTGATGACCGGGCAAAGAAAGAGATCGCCTTCAACCAGGCCGTGTGTTATGAGTACCTGGGCCAGTATGAGAAGGCGCTGGAGCTGTTCCGAAGCTACGAGGAGCAGTATGGACAGGACGAGAAGGCAGATCATGAGATCGCGTTTCTCGTGACAAGATAGGAGAAAGAATGGCAGAATTGATAGAGATCGGTGAGCAGCAGGAGCGGGTCATCCTGTTTGCTGCCAGCACGAACGCCTCCGATGACACGGAGGAGTCCGTGGAGGAGCTTCGGGAGCTTGTAAAGACCGCGGGAGCTGAGACCGTGGGAGTCGTGATCCAGAACCGGGAAAATATCCATCCGGGAACATACCTCGGAAAAGGTAAGATCCAGGAATTGAAGGAGATGGTCTGGGAGTCCGGCGCTACCGGCGTTGTCTGCGACGATGAGCTCTCCCCGGCACAGTTAAAAAACCTGGAGGACGCCCTGGACACAAAGGTCATGGACCGTACGATGATCATTCTCGATATCTTTGCCGCCCGTGCAAAGACAAGAGAGGGGAAGATTCAGGTAGAACTTGCGCAGTTAAGATACCGCGCCGTCCGCCTTGTGGGTCTCAGGAATTCCCTGTCGAGACTTGGCGGCGGAATCGGTACGAGGGGACCCGGTGAGACGAAACTTGAGGTGGACAGAAGACGGATTCACGAGAGGATCAGCCAGTTAAAATCGGAGCTCCAGGATGTGGAGCGCCACAGGGATGTGGTGCGGAAACAGAGAGAGCAGAGCGGAACGCTGACGGCGGCCATTGTGGGTTACACGAACGCCGGAAAATCTACGCTCTTAAATAAGCTCACAGGAGCCGGGATCCTGGCGGAAGATAAGCTCTTCGCGACCCTGGATCCGACGACGAGGGCATTGACGCTTCCGGGAGGGGAAAAGGTTCTCCTGACGGATACCGTAGGATTTATCAGAAAGCTTCCGCACCATCTGGTGGAGGCGTTCAAGAGCACTCTGGAGGAGGCGCGGTACTGTGATGTGATCCTTCATGTGGTGGACTGTTCGAACCCGCAGATGGACATGCAGATGCATGTGGTCTATGAGACTCTGCGCCGATTGGACATCAAGGACAAGGAGATCATCACGGTATTCAACAAGGTGGACCGCCCGGACGCAGATACCGCCTGCAGGGATATGTCCGCGGATTATAAAGTGAAATTATCGGCAAAGACAGGAGAGGGCATTGAGGAACTGCTGGATCTGTTTGCCATAATTTTGAGAAACCGCAGGATCTATTTTGAGAAGATATTCGCCTACAGGGATGCCGGACGGATCCAGACGATCCGGAAGAGCGGACAGCTTCTTTCGGAGGAGTATCAGGATGACGGGATCCATGTGAAGGCGTATGTGCCGGTGGAACTATTTGAAGAATTATATCGGGATTAAATGAATTCAGACTGGCAGATATAAGGGGGATAATCTTATGGAAAAGATGAGGGAAAAAGAGCTTGCTCTGGATCTTCTGGCAGATGTGGCGGGCGGTTTTGTACAGGCCGTCGCACTCCACTGCTTTATCAACAATATCGATATCGCGCCGGGAGGTGCCAGCGGTATGGCGATCCTGTTAAACCGTCTGACGAATCTCCCAATCGGTACCCTGACATTTCTGATCAATATTCCGCTTCTGATCGCGTCCTGGATCTATCTGGGAAAGGAGAAGACGATCAAAACACTGAAGACAGTTGCGATCATGACCGTGATTCTGGATGGTCTGGTGACACCGTATTTTCCGGTGTATTCCGGCGATAAGATGGTATCCTGCCTTTTCGGCGGAGTGCTGATCGGAATCAGTCTTGCCGTTATATTCATGCGCGGCTCCACCACAGGCGGAGGCGATATTGCCGCAAAGCTTTTACAAAAGTATTGTCCGCACATGCAGACCGGAAAAGCGGTTATGGCGACGGACCTTGTGATCATCCTGCTTTCCATGGTGGTATTCCGGAATATCGAATCCGGTCTTTATGGACTCATTAACATGGTGGTGGGAACATATGTGATCGATGTGATCCTTTATGGTATGAATAAGAGCACCATGATAACGGTCATTACAGAAAAACCGAAGGAGATCGCTGATGAGCTGATGGATGAGCTGGAGCGCGGCTGTACCTTTTTAAAGAGCGAAGGAGCTTATCGGAAAGAAGATGGAAAGACCGTGATCTGTGTTCTGGACAGAAAGCAGTTCTACAAGGCGAAGAAGATTGTCTATGATATCGATCCCAGAGCGTTTATGATCGTCTCTGAGGCTCAGGAAGTCTACGGGGAAGGTTTTCTGGATTCTGACTGGGAAGTGTAGGAAGAAACAAATGAATGCGGCAGGACAGACCGGATCACCGGATCCCGCGGGTGTGTCTGCGGCAGATAAGACGGAACAAAAAAGACGATCCGCTGATTACCTGGCGGATCGTCTTTTTGTCACAGAAGATCAGGGGGGGACCTCTGTGACGATAACTTCCGGCACCCGGGGAGGCGCCGGTGAAGGGGTACGGCCTGACCGCGGCCGCGGGGTTATATCAAAGGATCGAACTATTCGATAATGCCAAGGCTCTTCGCGTACTCTGTATACTCATCGTACCACTGATTGTAAAGATCTTTCTCAACGACTTCGTCGATGATCTCGTTGATCCGGTCTGTGAGGGCATCCTCACCCTTCGGGATACCGATTCTTGTTCCCTGTGTTTCAGGATCAACTTTGAAATACAGGTTCGGGACGATCACAAGATTGCTGTCCGGGTTGGATTCCAGATATAATCTTGCCATTCTGAGGGCTGCGACCATCACATCACCCTTTCCGGTCTCGACCATCAGGAAACCATCGTTTGTGGAGGAAACACGGTTGTATTTTTTGTAAGCCGGGATCTGCTCCTGTACGAACTGCTCCTGAAGGGAACCATTCTGGGCAACGACCACCTTGTCTGCAAGATCGTCGAAGGATTTGATGCTGTCAACATCTTCCTTGCGGACCAGAATGCCGTATGCTGTCTGCGGATCTTCGTCTCCGAAATAGTAACCTTTGGAGAGGTTCATGGTCTCGGCTCTTGCCGGTGTGTAGGCTAAGGAGGAGATCGCGAGATCATATTTTCCGGTCGTGATGCTTCCGAGAACGCTTGTGAAGTCCATCGGTTTTAAGCGGACCTCAACACCGAGTGCCTCACCGATGTACTTTGCAAGTTCGACATCAGAACCTGTGTAGGCCTCCTCGCCGCTCTTTGTGGGATCGATGAATTCGTTCGGAGCGAAGTACGGCTCAGTTGCGATCTCGATGTATCCGCGCTCTAAGATCTCGTTCAGGCGGTTATTGGAACCGGTGGTCTCAGATGCGATGATTCCTGCGTCTGTCTGAGGAGCTGCTGGCTCTCCGGAAGTTGTCTGCGGGATCGTAGCGCCCATTGCGGAGGAACCGGAACATCCGGTGAGTGCCGCAGCGGATAATAAAAGTGTTGTACCTAAGATGAGAAGCTGATTTAATTTCTTCATGGATTGGTTTCTCCTTGTATGCTGACTGATTTATCGTGTTAACAAGATTCTGATTTAGCGTGGTAAATTGTTATCATGGTGAAGAGTATACAGAAGGAAAAGCGATTTGTCAAGTAGGTTATTAAAAAAATATGAAAAAAATGTTACAGTTCAGTCATTACATCTTCTTGTTTCCATATTCATGAAAACAAGAAGCTTGGTGGTTCCACCATATGCTGATTTGGATGAAAAAGTGCTTATGCAAGCAAGCTTGCAACACACTTTCTCATTCAAACCAGCGCATGGCTGAACTGTAACAAAAAATACCCGGTGG
>NZ_QWGO01000007.1:83514-127457 GCF_003435535.1 Desulfotomaculum sp. OF05-3
ATACCCGGTGGTCTCAGAATAGAAATCACCGGGATTCAATATTACTGTTCAACTGCTTTGGAAAGCGCCGTCCGCACCGCCGACACCAGCGCCATGGAGGTATACTGGGATCCGGACGGATACTCCAGCCCCTCAAGACTCTGGTTTTCCAGGATCTGCGCCGCAATGGAATCCATGGAGGGTGCCATCAGGGGATACATAGTCTCAACGGAGTCACTCAAAGGCACGAGAGATACGGAGCGGATCCCTGTACGGTCCACTGTGACCTCCACATTGGCGTTCTCGCTGCCCAAAACGATGGGGGACGAATAAAGTCCCGGAACGTATGTAGCGGAGGCAGGAGTGGACGATGAGGCGTTCTCGGCGGTCTGTTCTGCCGTGCTCCCGGAGATGTTGTCCTTCTTCGGGCGGAACATAAAGAGGAAGAGCATGATGAGGACGATGGCAAAGCCGATAAAGAGAGCGGTGTAGATGATCTCCTTCATTCTGAGGACGATGATCTTTGTTTTTGAACTCATGGAATAGATCCTTTTCACGAAATATTTTGTATATTCTATGAGAAATGCAGGAAAAAGATTCATGATCCCGGAGCCGATAGGAGAGACGTGGGAGAAAGATCAGACTCCGGCAGCTACGCGATAAAGAACTTGACAATTCCCTTCGGAACATATACGGTTGTGAGAGAATGATATGTTCCGGATGTCCGGATGCGCATACCGTGCGAAGGCGCAGACGGTCACAGAAGAGCGTGCACGGTGTGGAAACGTGCCAAGGCACATTCTTTTTCATATAGCAGGAGGATAACATGGGATTATGCATCATCGCCGGCGGTTCCGGTGCCGGAAAAACAGAATATATATACAGGAAGATCATCGAGCTGTCCGCGAAGGAACCGGAGGGCAGATTTTTTGTGGTAACGCCGGAGCAGGCGACGATGCAGGCCCAGAAGGAGATCGTGAGACTCCACCCGAACCACGGGACACTGAACATCGACATCGTGAGCTTTGAGCGCCTGGCTTACCGGATCTTTTCGGAGCTCTCCCTGCCGCAGCCGGAGGTGCTGGACGATACGGGCAAAAATATGGTCCTCAGAAGGCTTGCCGGGGAAAAGATGGACGAGCTCACCATGTTTTCCTCCCACTTAAACCGCCCGGGATTTATCAGTGAGATCAAGTCCATGCTTTCGGAACTCTACCAGTACGGGGCAACTCCGGAGGACTTAAAGGCGCAGACAGCCGGAGAACATGTGGGACAGATTCTGGCTGCGAAGCTCTCGGATATGGAAGTGATCTTTGAGGCGTTCCGGGAGTTTACGAAGGAGAAATATATCACGCTGGAGGAACTTCTTGATGTGCTCTGCCAGGTGGCGGACCAGTCTGCCCTTTTGAAGGACAGTACCATGGTTTTAGACGGCTACACGGGCTTTACGCCGGTCCAGTACCGGCTTATCGGGATTTTACTGAAACTTTGCCGGAATGTCTTTGTGACGGTGTCCGCGACGATGGAGCCGGGGATGGATCTTACGGCAGAGTCGGATGAGACGGATCTTTTTGATATGAGCCGGAAAATGACAGGAAAATTGAAACAGCTGGCGGAGGAAAACGGGGCGAAAATTTACCAGGACCTCGTCTTTTCCAAACGCCCGCTTGTGCGGTTCCGGAACAGCCCGGCTCTTGACCATCTTGAGAGGACGTTTTTCCGCTATCCGTATACCCGGTACTACGGCGGAGAGAGGGAGATTATGCTGGTTCAGGCAAAGGACCCGGCGGATGAGATCGACTTTATCACGAACCGGATCGAGGAACTGGTGAAAAAGTACGGGTACCGCTACCGGGATATCGCCCTGGTCTGCGGGGATCTTCCGGGATATGGCCGGGAGATCACGAGAAGCTTTGAAGAGAATAGGATCCCGTTGTTCTTAGATGAAAACCGGGATGTGTCGGGAAATCCGCTGATCCGGCTGATCCAGAGCGCCCTGGATATTTTGCAGAAGGGCTTTGACTATGAGAGCATGTTCCGGTATCTGAGGACCGGGCTCGTGACAGAGGAGACGGAGGCCGTGGACCGGCTGGAGATCTATGTGCGGGCCATGGGGATCCGGGGATTTGCGAAGTGGGACACGGCATGGGAGAAGACCTTTGAGGGCGGAGAAAATTTAAATCTTGTGGAGACGAATGCGTTCCGGGAGAAGATCATGGAACCGCTCCGTGTTTTAAGGGAGCGCTGCGCCGGACGGGGAGTTCCGGTGGCGGTGGTGACGGATGCCTTAAAAGAGCTCCTGGAGACCCTGGGAGCCGAGGAAAAGCTGGAACAGTTTTCGGAGAGGTTCGCGGATTCCGGCATGGACCGGGAGGCGAGGGAGTACGAGGAGATCTATGGTCTTGTCATCGAGCTTTTCGAGAAGTTTAAGAGCCTGTTGGGCGATGAGTGCGTGTCAAGGAGAGAGTACGCGGAGATCCTTTCCGCGGGCTTTTCGGAGCTCTCTGTGGGAATGATCCCCGCGGGGGCGGACCGGGTGGTCTGCGGTGACCTGAAGAGAACGAGACTCGATAAGATCAAGGTCCTCTTTTTCCTCGGTGTGAGCCAGGGCGTGGTTCCGGCGGACCACTCGAAGGGCGGTCTTTTTACGGACAATGAGAGGGAGATCCTAAAGAAGAATTCTATGGAGCTGGCACCAACAGCCAGGGAAGAGGGCTTTATGGAGCGTTTTTACCTCTATCTCATGATGACGAAGCCGTCGGATCAGCTGATCTTATCTTACCCGACGGTGACGGCGGAGGGAAAACAGACACGACCGTCCGGAATTATCGGGGAGATGAAAAAACGGTTCCCGGACCTCTTTATCCGGGAGACGGAAGCGGAAAAACGACCGGATGTTTCTGTGACGGCGGCGGGAAGAGCCATACTTTCCTGGCTTCAGGAGCCGGACCGGCTGATGGATCCGGAGAATGAGAAGGCGCGGGAGCTTTACAGTTTCCTGTCTTCCGATGAGGCGAAAGCGAAGGAGATGGAAGATCTCGCGAAAGCCGTGGCCTATTCTTATAAGAAAAGCGGCATCGGCCGGGCGGCGGCGAGAGAGCTCTACGGAACACTTTTAAGGGGCAGTGTGACGAGAATGGAAGGTTACGCTGGGTGCGCCTACTCCCACTTCCTGAATCATGGACTTGGGCTCCGGGCGGGAAGGGAGTATGAGCTGGACCTCTCCGACATGGGAAATCTGTTCCACCAGTCCCTGGACACCTTTTTCCGCAATGTGCGTGACCATGGAAAGGATTTCCGGACCATCACGGACGCGGAGCGGCGAGCTCTCGTGAAGCGGGCGGTGGAGGAAGTCTCCGCGAAGTACCGGAACACGATCATGAAGAGTTCCGCGAGAAACGCCTACCTGGAAAAAAAGGTGGAGCGGATTACGGACCGGACGGTGCGTGCGCTGATCTACCAGATCCGGAAGGGCGATTTTGAGCCGGAGGCGTTCGAGGTGGATGTGAGCACGCGGATCCCGCTGAAGGATGGGGAAGCCGTGAACCTTCGCGGGCGGATCGACCGCATGGACGTGTTTGAGGATGAGGACAAGATCTATGTGAAGATCATGGACTATAAGTCGGGAAGCACGTCCTTTGACCTGGCGCTTTTGTACCATGGGCTGCAGCTCCAGCTTGTGGTCTACATGGACGCGGCGTTAAAGCTCCAGGAGAGCCGGCATCCGGGGAAACAGGCGGTTCCGGCGGGAATCTTCTATTACCATATCGATGATCCTGTGATCGACCGGGAGGACGGAATGACGGACGAGGAGATCGAGGCGGGAATCTTAAGGAAGCTCCGCATGAATGGTCTCGTGAACAGCAGTCTCGACGTGATCCGGCATATGGACCGGGAGATCGAGAAGGAATCAGATGTGATCCCGGTGGCACTGAAGGACGGGTATGTGCAGGAGTTAAAGTCCTCTGTGGCTGGAGGAAAACGGTTTGCCCATTTGACAGATTATGTAAACCAGAAGCTCAGGGAGATGGGCGAGGAGATCCTGGATGGAAATGTGGCAGTGGATCCCTACAAGCAGGGGAACCGGACGGCGTGCGATTACTGTCCGTACCACAGTGTGTGTGGGTTTGACCTGAAGACTGACGGGTATGGATTCCGGAGATTTAAGCCTATGAAGACGGAGGCGATCTGGAAGGAGATCGACCAGGAAGAAGATGGGGAAGAGATGGACTCCGGTGCAATGGAAGATGCTGCAGATAAGGTCGATCCTGTACAGCTGGATCCCGGTAAAACGAAGAAGAAAACTTTAGAGGGCATAGAAAGCGGGAAAAAGAAATCGCCTGGAAAAGAAAATGACGGAAAGGAGATTCTGTAATGGCGACAAAGTGGACAGACGAGCAGAAAAAAGTCATTGAGACGAGACACCGGAATCTCCTTGTCTCGGCGGCAGCAGGAAGCGGAAAGACGGCGGTCCTCGTTGAGCGGATCATCCGCATGATCACGGACCCGGAACACCCGGCGGATATCGATAAGCTGCTGGTCATGACCTTCACGAACGCGGCGGCGGCGGAGATGCGGGAGCGTGTGGAGACAGCTCTCGGAAAGCTTCTGGACGAGGATCCGGGGAATAAGAATCTGGAGCGCCAGAACACGCTGATCCACCACGCGAAGATCACCACCATCGACAGCTTCTGCTTAAACCTTCTGCGGGAACATTTCCACGAGCTGGACCTGGATCCTGGATTCCGGGTGGCGGACGAAGGCGAGCTGATGCTCTTAAAAGCCGATGTGATGAAGGAACTTCTGGAGGAATATTACGGAAGGGAAGATGAGCGGTTCATAAAGTTTGTGGATACCTACGCCACAGGGCGGACAGACGGTGGATTGGAAGAGTATATTTTAAAGGTATGGGAGTTCTCCCAGAGCAATCCGTGGCCGGGGGAGTGGATCGCGGCCTGCAGGAAGGAACTCTGGGCTGGCGGAACCGGTGAAGATGGGGATCCTATGGAGGAGACCGCATGGATGAAGTATCTGATCCAGGATGTGAAACGCCAGGCGGAAGAATTCTTAGACGGACTTTACGAGGCAGCGGATCTCGCGGCAGAGGAAGACGGTCCCCAGGCATATGCACCGATGTTAGCGGAAGACATCCGGGGAATGGAAGAACTCAGGGAAGCCGGGACTTACCGGGAGATTGCGGAGTGCCTTGAGGAGCTGAAGTTTGGAAGGCTGGCGGCTGTCCGGGGAAAAAATGTGGACCCGGAGAAGAAAGAACAGGCAGCAGCCTACAGGAACCTCGCAAAGGACGGCATCAAGAAGATGAAGGCATTGTACCTTCCAGGAGATATCGATGAGGTGTTCGCGGATCTCGACGCCTGCCGGGAGCCGATCCTGATGCTTTTGGAGCTTGCGGAGGAGTTTTCTGCGAAATTCCAGGAGGCGAAGGAGGAGAAAAACCTGGTGGACTTTAATGACCTGGAACATTTTGCGTTGGAAGTCCTCACCGGAGGCAGTCTGGATCATAAGCCGGGACTGGTGGCGGATGAACTCTCGGAGATCTACGAGGAGATCCTTGTGGACGAATACCAGGACAGCAACGAGGTCCAGGAGACGCTGATCCGCTGTGTTTCCAGGGAGCGGTTCGGGACGCCGAATGTGTTTATGGTGGGTGATGTGAAGCAGAGCATCTATAAGTTCCGTCTCGCGAAACCAGAGCTGTTTCTGGAAAAGTATGAGTCCTACGGGAAAGAGGACGGGCTGTACCAGAAGATTGAGCTCCACAAGAACTTCCGAAGCCGGCCGGAGGTGCTTTCCAGCATCAATGACGTGTTCTACCGGATCATGACGAAGCAGCTTGGCAATATTAAGTACACGGATGACGCGGCGTTGTATCCGGGGGCGGAATTTCCGGCACTGCCGGTGGACGGTCAGGCGAAGACGGAGGTCCTGCTTTTAAATACCGGGGATCCGCTGTTTGACGGCATGGACGAGGAGAAGGCGGATTATACCGCGAAGGAGGCGGAGGCGAGACTTATCGCCGGGGAGATCAAAAAACTCACGGACCCGGAACACGGGATGAAGATCTTTAACGGGAAGACCGGGGAGTATGAGCCGTTAAAGAAGAAGGACATCGTGATCCTGCTCCGCAGTCTCTCCGGGTGGTCCGAGGAATTTTTAAGTGTCCTTGGGGCAGCAGGGATCCCCGCCTACGCGGATTCCAGGACCGGATATTTCACGGCGGTGGAAGTGGAGACCGTGCTCAACATGCTGGCACTCATCGACAATCCAATGCAGGATATTCCGTTAGCTGGTGTGTTAAAGTCGCCCATCGGCGGCATGAAGGACCGGGAGCTGGCCATCGTGATGGCGGAATTCAAGAAAGATCCGGACCGCGGGGAAGACGTTGGATTTTATGGGGCGGTGAAAAGATATTTGGAGAAACACGGGGAATCGGAGGAAGATGCGGTTATCTATCGCAAGTTGGCAGCATTCCAAAATCTCCTGACGACTCTGAGAGAAGAATCTATGTACCTCCCGGTCTCTCGCCTGATCTACCGGATCTTCGACCTCACCGGGTACGACAAGTACGCCGCCGCCATGCCGGCAGGAAAGACGAGGCAGGCGAACCTCGCCATGCTGGTGCAGAAAGCGGAAGATTACGAGAAGACCAGTTATCAGGGACTTTTCGACTTTATCCGGTACATCGAGAAGTTAAAAAAATACAACACCGACTTCGGTGAGGCTTCCCGCTCCGGGGAACATGACGACGCGGTGCGGATCATGAGCATCCACAAGAGCAAAGGTCTGGAGTTCCCGGTGGTGTTCTTAGCCGGATGCGGGAAGAAATTCAACAGACAGGACGCGAGAGGACGGATCCTGATCGACGAGGAGCTTGGAATCGCAGCGGATTTCTTCGACCCGGAGAAGAAGGTCAAGGCACCGACGTTAAAGAAAAATGTCCTGGCGAGACGGTCAAATCTGGAAAACATGGGCGAGGAGCTTCGTATCCTCTATGTTGCCATGACCCGTGCGAAGGAAAAACTGATCATCACCGCAGGCGACAAGTATATGGACAACAAGCTGGAAAAATGGGGTGGGATCCCGGCTGGCGGCTCGCTGCCGTTTACGATCTTAAGCGCGGCATCCTCCTATCTGGACTGGATCCTGATGGCGTCAAACGGGGCGAAAAACACCCTCGATGTGAAGAATGTTCCGGTGAAGGACCTTCTCGTGGAGGAGGCGAAGAACCAGGAGGAGAAGGCAAAGATCTATCTGGAACTGGAACAGCTGCGGAAAGCGCAGCCGGAGAAAATTCCGGGGCTCATCGGGGTAAAATATCCTTACGCGGCGGACCTTGCGCTGCACGCAAAGATGTCAGTTTCGGAGCTTAAGGAACAGGGGCAGTTTGTGGATGACGCGGAGAGTGCGTTTTTGATTAAGAACGTCAGGGAAAAAGAAGATTCAGAAATTATTGATAAAATGTCTGATACAGCGGCCGAAGAAAAAGCCAGAATAAAGCGTGCCTCCGACCGCGGTACCGCTTACCACCGTGCCCTGGAGCTGATCCACTTCGCGGAAATTTCCGGTTACGATGATATCGTGAAAGAACTCGACCGGATCCGTGAGGAAAAGCGGATGCAGGAGACCGCCATCGATATGGTTTATCCGGGCGTTTTGACGAAGTTTTTCCACTCAGATATTGCAGCCCGCATGAAACAGGCGGACCGGAACGGAAAATTGCGGAAAGAGAGCCAGTTTGTGGTGGGTATCCCTGCACGAGAGATGAACAAGGCGGATTCCGATGCGCTGATCCTGTTACAGGGTATCATCGACGCCTGGTTCGAGGAGGATGACGGTCTCGTACTTGTGGATTACAAGACAGACCGGGTAAAAGAAGGCGGAGAGAATATACTTCTGGACCGCTACCAGATCCAGCTCTTCTACTACGCAAAGGCACTTGCCCAGATCACCGGGAAAGAGGTGAAGGAAGCCGTGATCTACTCTCTGGCGCTGCAGAAAGAGATTCTGGTCCCGATCAATTTATGATAAGATATGATCAAAAACTGCCCGGCACCATAACTAAGGTGCCGGGCAGCGGTTTTTTATGTAACAGGAAATTCAGAGGAATTCCCTGTTACATAAAAAGGCACAAAGATGCGCACTCGCGCGAAGACGTAGATTGTCGCAAGCGACCGCGCGAGGCGCGAGAATGTGCCAAGGTACATTCTTTTTCAAGTTATGAAGTTATCACAAAAAAATTAGTCCGCAATGATCAGCTCTTTTGCATACGGCAGAGTCCCGATCCAGTCGCAGAAGGTATGCCACTCCACAAGCTTGTGAGCCTTTCTCGCATGATAAATATTGACGAGTGTCTCATAATTCATTGTGCAGGTGCGCATCTGGTTGTAGCTGGACGGGAGAAGCTGGATCATGTCGTACCAGTCCTCCTTATTTTTTCCTTCGTTCATGTATTTCAGACGGATCTGTTCGAGGCGGTCTACAACGGTCTGCATATAAGCGAGCGTATCCGGAGTCATATGATCATGGCTGAAATCATCGATGTCGAACGGCTTGGAGTGGATTTTATGCATGGTGCTTGTGGAGTTTGCAACAGTCGCCACTTTGTAGGTGTCATATTCCTTCCACCAGTAGAGCGGAGCCGTAATATCCACGGATACAAAGATCTGGCGGATAAACTTTCTGTGGTCGCTTCCAGCCATGCGGAGACGCTTCGCAAGATCGAGATCGTTCGGTCCAAAGACAAAGTTTCCGTCCTCATCATAGCTGCTGTCCATACGTCCCCAGCTGTTCAGCGGGTTTCTTGCGCCGCGCATGGCATTTTCAAAGTTCATGACGCTTGTGCGTTCAAATTTTATCATAATGTTTTCTCTCCTTGGTTAAAGTCTGGCGGATATGGCATATATTCCATATATACCGGATGCATTCCCATTATAGCTATTTTTTCTTGCAGACACAAGATGATTTTAAGAAGCATTGCAATGTGCGTGTAAATCTGTTACGATATACATAATAAAAATTACTTGTTGATATGTGTTTCATATTTCTATCCCAAGCTATCTATTAGTTTAGCGGTTCTGAACATCTTTATTTTCTGGTGCTTCTAGCAATTTATATGCCAGAGTCTATGAAATCTTATAAGTAAACCCGATAAAAGAGGTATTTGTATTGTATATTGTTGGAAAAATTGATGTGAAAATTTATAGGTGCATATCAGAATACATAATTACAGACGAAGTGATTATTACAGATGAGCGAGTTGGTCATGTGAAGGAAAGACATCCTGATGATTATGAAAAATACTGTGAATACTTAAAAGAGATTGTTGAGCATCCTGACTATATTATTGAAGCGAACAAACCTGATACAGCTTTGATTTTAAAACAAATTATAGAATCAAAAGAGAAACAGTTTAAAACAGTTTTGAGATTAAAGACATCGACAGATAAGCCGGAATATAAGAATTCTATTATTACGTTTATGAAAATCAATGAAAAAGAATGGAAAAGACTTCTGAGAAATAAAAGGATTCTTTACAAACGGGAATAAAATTGATATACTAAGCATAACTTAATCAGGCTTTACCCAGATGATCGTTTGAGGTGGAAGATTTCGTACCCGTCCACACGCCGATGGCTTGACAGGGGAAACCCGAGAGATGCAGGAGAATGGTACGCCTGCCAAATGATTGTCTGGCTAAGTATATAAAAGATAGTGGATACCACCAACTAATAAGCGGGTGGTATTTTATATTTGTACAGGCAATGTCAAATAATAATCAATTAGAGAAAGATAAAAAAATGGAAAATGATTATATCGTCTGCGTCTGCGGGGACGCGAGCCGGGCGGCGTATCTCATTAAGGGTGAGAAGAACGTGCTCTTTGACGCCGGAATGGCCTACTCCGCGGACAGAATGATCGAAAATATTAAACGGGAACTGGGAGATCAGCCGCTGGACGCGGTTCTCTTGTCCCATTCCCACTATGACCATATCTCCGGCGTTCCGTTTCTCAGAAAGGAATGGCCGGATCTTGTGGTATATGGAAGTGCCTACGCGAAGAGGATCCTGGAGAAGCTGTCAGCGAAAAAGACGATGCGGGAGCTTTCCGACGCGGCGGCCCAGGGGGCAGGCCTGAAAAAAGCCCCGGACTACCGGGACGAGGATCTTGTGGTGGACAAGGTCGTAAAAGAGGGGGATGTCCTAGACTTCGGTGATCATAAGATCACGGTATTCGAGACACCTGGACACACAAAATGTTCCCTGTCCTACATGGTGGACCACGATGTGGTCTTTGCCAGCGAGACGGTGGGCGTGACCACTAGCGAGGTGTATATGCCCTGCTACCTCGTCGGATACCAGATGTCCCTGGACGCGGTAGAAAAGCTGCGCCGTGCGGGGGCAAAGCGGATCTTCATTACACATGTGGGAATCCTGACACCGGAGGACGCAGGAACAGCGTTGCTTCCGGGCTTAAAGAAGGAAGAATTTTCCACGGACCGGGTATGGGATTATCTGGAGGCAGGACTGAAGCGGACAAAAGATGAGATCGTGGAGATCATCAAAAAATACCCGACAGAGGAAGAACGCCTTAAGGTCATGCTGGCGACGTATCACAAAGGCGTAAAGCAGGAAGAACAGCCGGATTTCGCGTTCCTTTTAAACGCGGCGGCGACGCTAAAAGTTGTCGAGCGGGAATGCATGAATGAAAAGGAGGAAAGCAGCCATGAATATCATTGCGGCAGTAGATAAACACTGGGCCATTGGAAACAGAGGAAAACTCCTGGTGACGATCCCGGATGACCAGAAGCTTTTCCGTGAGGAGACAAAGGGAAAAGTGATCGTCATGGGAAGAAAGACACTGGAAAGTCTTCCGGCAGGACAGCCATTGGCAGGACGAAAAAATGTGGTCCTCACGAGAGATGAGGCGTACAAAGTAAAAGGATGCGAGATCTTTCATAATTTAAAGGATGCCATGGAATTCTTAAAGCAGTTCAAGTCGGAGGACATCTACATCATTGGCGGCGCTGAAATTTACGAGGCATTCCTCCCGTACTGCGACACAGCCCACATCACATGGATCGATTACGAGTACATGGCGGATACCTGGCTTCCGAACCTGGATAAAGACCCGGACTGGGAAGTTACAGCGGACAGCGATGAGCAGACATATTTTGATCTCTGCTATGAATTCCGCAGATATGAGCGGACTGGAAAGAAAGCGCTGGAACTGGGAGAAGTCTAGAAATTGTCAGGTACAGCTGCAGAAAAGAAGTGGGCTTGTGAAAATAATCGTAACGATTCCGTACCTTCATAGTTACGTGCAAAAATCCATTCCAGATCAGCTTCGCTGATGGGATTTTTGTCTTCCAGCCTATGTTTTCTTACGGTCAGCGCAGCAAGTGCGCAGAACTACTGAACAGTTACAAATAATCACTGCGTTACAGGAAAGTGATACAGAAGTACAGAAAAATAAAGGAAACTATGTTGCGCATCCAGGCAAAAGATGATAAAATATCTCTAATATTGCCGTATTGCTGTAAGAACAGCGGGCAATAAGTGTGTGTGAATGGTCTGATATCCGAAAACACATCGGAGTCAGATCTGCAATCAGTGTGTGATGGATGAGAAAGCAGCCATTGTGCTGCAATCGTATGATTTCTGTGCCGAAAATCTCAGGTGCAGAAAGACTCAGGAAACAGGAGGTATGGGATATGTATCCTATTTTAGAGGCAAAAAAGCTTGCAGATAAGATCTATCTGATGGTCGTAAAAGCCCCGAGAATTTCCGCGAACTGCAAACCGGGTGAGTTTGTGATCGTGAAGATGGATGAGAAGGGCGAGCGCATTCCGCTTACGATCTGTGATTATGACCGTGAGAAGGAGACGATCACCATCGTATTCCAGACAGTGGGCGCGTCCACAGAGCGTATGTCCGCGTTACAGGCCGGAGATTCCTTCCGCGACGTTGTCGGGCCGCTTGGAAATCCGTCTGATTTCGTAAAAGAAGATATCGAAGAATTAAAGAAGAAAAAATATCTGTTCGTTGCGGGCGGTGTCGGAACCGCTCCGGTATACCCGCAGGTAAAATGGTTAAAGGAACATGGGATCGATGTTGATGTCATCATGGGATCCAAGACAAAGGATCTGCTGATCCTTGAGGAGGAGATGAAGGCTGTTGCCGGAAATCTCTATGTGACAACAGATGACGGCTCTTACGGACACAAGGGAATGGTTACCGAGGTCATCAAGGATCTTGTAAACAATCAGGGTAAGAAATACGATGTCTGTGTTGCAATCGGACCGATGATTATGATGAAATTCGTATGTCTTCTCACAAAAGAACTTGAGATTCCGACAGTCGTAAGCTTAAACCCGATCATGGTAGACGGAACCGGTATGTGCGGTGCCTGTCGTGTGACCGTAGACGGCAAGGTGAAATTCGCCTGCGTAGACGGACCGGAATTTGACGGACATGCCGTAAACTTCGACGAAGCAATGAAACGTCAGCAGATGTATAAGACTGAGGAAGGCCGTGCACTTTTAAAACTCCGTGAGGGCGATACCCACCACGGCGGATGCGGTAACTGCAGCGAATGATCGGTGATATGGAGGAAATGACATGGATGGAATGAAAAAAGTCCCGGTAAGAGAGCAGGAGCCGAAGGTTCGCGCAACGAACTTTGAGGAAGTCTGCTATGGATATAATGAAGAAGAGGCAGTCGCAGAGGCGTCCAGATGCTTAAACTGCAAAAACGCGAGATGTGTACAGGGATGTCCGGTTAAGATCGATATCCCGGCATTCGTAAAAGAAGTAAAAGAAGGAAATTACGCAGAGGCTGCAAAGGTCATCGGCAGATCCTCCGCGCTTCCGGCTGTCTGCGGACGTGTCTGCCCGCAGGAGAGCCAGTGCGAGGGCCAGTGTGTCCGCGGCATCAAGGGCGAGGCTGTCTCCATCGGTAAGCTCGAGCGTTTCGTAGCTGACTGGTCCAGAGAGAACGGTGTTGTTCCGGAGAAGCCGGAGAAGACAAACGGCATCAAGGTCGCTGTCATCGGTTCTGGTCCGTCCGGTCTTACCTGTGCAGGTGATCTCGCGAAATTTGGATATGAGGTAACGATCTTTGAGGCACTTCACGAGCCGGGCGGAGTTTTAACCTACGGTATCCCGGAATTCCGTCTCCCGAAACAGGGTGTCGTACAGCCGGAGATCGAGAACGTGAAGAAGCTCGGTGTTGATATTGAGACAAACGTAATTATCGGTAAGTCTGTAACGGTCGACGAGCTGATGGACGAGGAGGGCTACAAGGCAGTCTTCATCGGTTCCGGTGCAGGTCTTCCAAGATTCATGGGAATCCCGGGCGAGAACGCGAACGGTGTATTTTCCGCGAATGAGTACCTTACAAGAAGCAATCTGATGAAGGCATTCCGCGATGATTATGATACTCCGATCGCAGCAGGAAAGAAGGTTGCTGTTGTCGGCGGCGGAAACGTAGCGATGGATGCAGCGAGAACAGCACTCCGTCTCGGTGCAGAGGTCCATATCGTCTACAGAAGAAGTGAGGCTGAGCTTCCGGCAAGAGCGGAGGAAGTTCACCACGCAAAGGAAGAGGGAATCATCTTCAACCTCTTAACAAACCCGACGGAGATCCTGACCGATGAAAAGGGCTGGGTCAAGGGCATGACCGTAAGAAAGATGGAACTCGGTGAGCCGGATGCATCCGGAAGACGCCGTCCGGTCGAGATCGGAGGTTCCGACTACACCATCGATGTTGATACCGTCATTATGGCTCTCGGCACTTCCCCGAATCCGCTGATTTCCTCCACAACAGGCGGACTTGAGATCAACAAGCACAGATGCATCGTTGCAGATGAGGCGAATGGCCAGACATCCCGCGAGGGTGTATTCGCAGGTGGAGATGCCGTAACCGGCGCCGCTACCGTAATTCTCGCCATGGAGGCAGGAAAAGCAGGAGCGCGCGGAATCCATGAGTATCTGAGCGGTAAGAAAGCAGAATAAAAAGAGGCGGGTCAAGACCGGACCGGTTTCCATATAGGGACCGGACCGATTTTGACCGGATGATAAAGAGCTGCTGTGGAAGAGGACTTCCGTCGGCGGCTCTTTTGATTCACAGGAGCTTTCTGTGGATCAAAAAGGCACGACTGTGCCGAGGAAGCATACTTGCGCGAAGAAGTAGGTTGCATATCTGTAAAAAAATAAGATACGGAGGAAGCAAGCATGAGGAGTCCCATGACTCAGGAAGAACGATATATCAAAATGACAGAAACCCCGATCTCCCGGCTGATCCCCAGTCTGGCGATCCCAACGATCATCAGTATGCTGGTGACATCCATCTATAATATGGCGGACACCTTCTTCGTCAGTCGGATCAGCACCAGTGCATCGGCAGCGGTAGGCGTCAGTTATTCGCTGATGGCGATGATCCAGGCACTTGGATTTACACTTGGAATGGGAAGTGGAAATTATCTTTCCAGAGTCCTTGGAAGCCGGGATGAGGAGAAGGCCGAGCGGATCGCCTCCACCGGTTTTTATACGGCTATTTTTGTAGGACTTGTGTTTGCGGCGGTCTGTCTGCCGAATCTGGATCTGCTGGTGCGCCTTTTAGGGGCCACCGATACGATCGCACCATATGCGAAGGATTATGCGAAATACATTCTGATGGCAGCACCTGTCATGACGGGAGCCCTTTCTATGAATAATCTGCTCCGGTTTCAGGGACTTGCCGTTTACTCCATGATCGGAATCACAACCGGTGGGATCCTGAATATGATCCTGGATCCGATCCTTATTTTTGGCCTGAATCTTGGAATCTCCGGTGCGGCTCTGGCAACGGCGCTCAGCCAGTGCATTAGCTTTGGAATCCTGTTCTTCCAGAGCCTTCTGAGAAAGGATTGTGTCCATCTCAAACCGGGGAAGATCACCTTGTCTCTTTCACTCTATGGAGAGATCCTCCATGGCGGAATCCCGTCACTTTGTCGTCAAGGCGTTGCGAGCATTGCAACCGCAGCGTTAAATGTAGCGGCGAATCCGTTCGGAGATGCAGCGATCGCAGCACTTTCCATTGTGAGCCGTTATATGATGTTCATTGGTTCGGCCATGATCGGCTTCGGACAGGGCTTTCAGCCGGTGTGCGGATTCAATTTCGGTGCGAAACGGTATGACCGCGTATTGGAAGCTTTCTGGTTCTGCGTTAAGGTCGCTGTGGTATTTCTGGTGACGCTTTCGGTCGTAAGCTTTGTCGGCGCTCCGCAGATCATGCGGATCTTCCGGAAGGAAGATCTTGATGTGATCGAGATCGGAACCTGGGCATTGCGCTTCCAGTGCGTTACACTGCCGTTGTCGGCATGGATCGTTATGTCCAATATGATGACGCAGACGATCGGATATGGCTTCCGCGCTTCCCTTGTGGCAGCAGGACGTCAGGGATTATTCCTGATCCCGGCACTCTTTGTTCTTCCGGTGAAATTCGGAATCCGAGGTCTGCAGCTGTGCCAGCCGGTAGCAGATGCTCTGACCTTTGTGCTGGGAGTAGTGATTGTTCTGGGGATTTTGCGGGAGCTGAAGGAAAAACAGGAGCAGGCAGAATAGACGAGAAGAACATAAAACAGGATTTTATCCGAAAGAAGATCATTTGAATTCATGAATCTGGGGCTGTCGCACTAATGTGCGGCAGCCCCAGATTCTTTGGTATACAAGTGTGGTATACAAATAATCGACAAATGAACGACTTTTTATTACTATCCCACACTATGAACGACTTGAAAAAGTCCCATAAAATAAGGATTTTTTAGAACTTACCTTCATCAGCAGCCTGCTGTACGGAAACAGCAACAGCAACTGTCGCACCAACCATCGGGTTGTTGCCCATACCGATCAGACCCATCATCTCAACGTGAGCCGGAACGGAGGAGGAACCTGCGAACTGGGCGTCAGAGTGCATACGGCCCATGGTATCTGTCATACCGTAGGAAGCCGGACCTGCTGCCATGTTATCCGGGTGAAGGGTACGGCCTGTGCCGCCGCCGGATGCTACGGAGAAGTACTTCTTGCCTTTTTCTACGCATTCCTTTTTGTATGTACCTGCAACCGGATGCTGGAAACGTGTCGGGTTTGTGGAGTTACCGGTGATGGAAACGTCTACGCCCTCTTTCCACATGATTGCAACGCCCTCTGTTACGTCGTTAGCACCGTAGCAGTTTACCTTTGCACGCGGGCTCTCCGGATCTGTGGAGTAGCATTTGCGGAATACTTCCTCAACCTCGCCGGTATAGTAGTTCATTTTTGTCTCAACATATGTGAAGCCGTTGATACGGGAGATGATCTGTGCCGCATCTTTTCCAAGACCGTTTAAGATAACGCGGAGCGGTTTTTTACGAACCTTGTTTGCCTTCTCTGCGATACCGATCGCGCCCTCAGCAGCAGCGAAGGATTCATGTCCTGCGAGGAAGCAGAAGCAGTCGGTCTCTTCCTCAAGGAGCATCTTACCGAGGTTACCATGTCCCAGACCTACTTTTCGCTGGTCAGCAACGGAACCCGGGATACAGAAAGCCTGAAGACCTTCACCGATCGCAGCAGCAGCGTCTGCGGCACGGCGGCAGCCTTTCTTGATCGCGATCGCAGCGCCTACCGTGTAAGCCCAGCATGCGTTCTCAAAGCAGATCGGCTGGATCTTCTTTACCTGATCATATACGTTAAGGCCAGCATCCTTTGTGATCTTCTCAGCTTCTTCGATGGATGCGATGCCATAGCTGTTTAATACGGAATTGATCTTGTCAATTCTTCTCTCATAGGATTCAAATAATGCCATTTTATTCTCCTTCTTCCATTAAACCTCACGGAAATGTCACGTCAGTTATTCTTTGTGAAAACGGGGAACGCGAACTCCGCGCTGCTCCGTTTGCATAGCGTAAAATTTCCCACAAGGCGTGAAATTTTACTTTACTCCTGACGCGGATCAATGATCTTCACTGCATCTGCTACGCGGCCGTACTGTCCTTTTGCCTTCTCGTAAGCAGTTGTCGGATCGTCGCCTTTTTTGATGAAGTCAGTCATCTTACCAAGATTTACGAACTGGTAGCCGATGATCTGGTCCTCAGCGTCAAGAGCGATACCGGTTACATAGCCTTCAGCCATCTCAAGATAACGCGGTCCCTTCTTTAAAGTACCGTACATGGTACCAACCTGAGAACGGAGACCTTTACCAAGGTCCTCAAGGCCTGCGCCGATCGGAAGACCTTCTTCGGAGAATGCACTCTGAGTTCTTCCGTAAACGATCTGGAGGAAGAGCTCTCTCATTGCTGTATTGATCGCATCACAGACAAGGTCGGTGTTTAATGCTTCGAGGATCGTTCTGCCCGGAAGGATCTCTGCTGCCATAGCTGCGGAGTGGGTCATACCGGAACATCCGATGGTTTCTACAAGTGCTTCCTGAATGATACCCTCTTTTACATTCAGGGTCAGCTTACAGGCACCCTGCTGCGGAGCACACCAGCCAATACCGTGTGTCAGACCGGAAATATCTTTGATTTCCTTAGACTGTACCCATTTCGCTTCCTCCGGGATCGGAGCTGCGCCATGGTTCACGCCCTGCGCAACCGTGCACATCTGTTCTACTTCATGTGAATAAATCATGTTGAGACTCCTTTCAATATATGGTTCTTAATGCTCGTTAAAAAAATCACATCATACCCGTTTCATTTTCTCACAAAAATCATGTTTCGTCCATACCTTTTTCCAAAATATTCAAATTTTGAGAAGTAATTTTAACAGAAATCGGAGCTATGACAGGACAGCAGAACCCGGGATTTCTTATAGTGGAATGAGTTTTATATCTCGGAAAATCATGTTCTAAATATGTCTTGGCACATCCATATGCCTGGCATAGATGTTCGCGGCGGCAAGCAATTTCATACTGGTGTGCATTGCAGATTACTGTACACGGGAAGGAATTTTCCGAACTGAAAATTCCGTACAGTACAGTAGTGGGAGTGGATTTTGCCGATTTGGCATGCGGCATCTTTTTAAAAGGAAAATCATTGTAAACCAGACATTTCAGCGTTATACTAAAAGGAACGTAACTTCGTCTTCCTGGATGTTCAGATCCTGGGAGCACATAAACGGAGGTGGATAAATGGATCCTCAAAAAAATGATCTGACAGAACAGGAAGAACTGAAAATTCTCGGAGAGATCCTGGAAGCGTACATCGACACACCGATCGAAAAAGACGCATTTCTGATCAGTGATCTCGGGCTTGATTCCTTCCTGATCGTATACTTTATATCGGAAGTGGATGACCGGTTCGGCGTGACGATTGAGATGCCGGAACATGTGGAATATATGACGGTCCAGGACGTGCTGGATCAGCTGAATCAGAAAAACTGACTGCCTGAAAATTGCGGACAGCATCAAATTCTAGAACAACTGCCGAAGAAAATTTTGGCTGGTGTCTATGAAAAACATAAACGGCAGCTGATTTTGGACATGCGGGGAAAACAGGCAGGAAATATACAGGAGCATACATATGGAAAAAACACTTGAAGAAAAGAAGGAACTTGCGGCAAAAGTGATTGCGGCATTAAAAAAAGAATACCCGGATGCCGACTGCACCCTGGATTACAACGAGGCTTGGAAACTTTTAGTCAGTGTCCGTCTTGCGGCTCAGTGTACCGACGCCAGAGTCAATGTGGTAGTCCAGGATCTCTACAAAAAGTTTCCGGATGTGAAGGCATTGGCGGAAGCAGATGTGGACGAGATCGAGGAGATCGTCCGCCCCTGCGGCCTTGGAAGAAGCAAGGCCCGGGACATCAGCGCCTGCATGAAGATTCTTTACGAGCAGTATCACGGAAACGTACCGGACGATTTCGATGCCCTCTTAAAGCTTCCGGGCGTTGGAAGAAAGAGTGCAAACCTTATTATGGGGGATGTATTCGGGAAACCGGCGATCGTCACTGATACCCACTGTATCCGCCTGACGAACCGGATCGGTCTTGTGGACGGGATCAAGGAGCCGAAAAAAGTGGAGATGGCTCTCTGGAAGATCATCCCGCCGGAAGAGGGCAATGATTTCTGCCACAGACTTGTAGAACATGGCCGGGCTGTCTGTACAGCGCGGACGAAACCGTACTGTGACAAATGCTGTCTGGCAGAATTTTGTGAGAAGAACGGAGTGGAGTAAAGAGACATGGAGATAAAGACAGGAATTTCATTGCAGACAAAGCAGCAGCTTTCGCAGCTTCAGGTAGAGTCTCTGAATATTCTGGCAATGTCCATGACGGAGTTAAAGGATTTTCTGCAGAATGAGGAGATCGAAAATCCGCTGGTGGAATATACATCGGGAAAAGAAGAAGCAGCGCCGATTACCTATAAAGAGACGGAACGGTTTTACAATGGTACAGACCGGGATGAGAGAAGGGAAAATGAGCTGTACGAGATTGAGGACAGCGAGAAATCATTGGAAGACCTTGTGAATACGCAGCTCCAGTGGGAGCAGATCGGGGAGACGGAACGAAAGATCGTGGACTTCTGTATCCAGTCCCTGGAACAGAGTGGATATCTGATGATTCCGCCTAAAGATATTGCGAAAGATCTTGGAGTTGCGGAAGAACAGGTGGAGGAAGTTCTCTCTATGTTGAAGGAGCTGGAGCCGCAGGGACTCTTTGCGTCAGGACTTGAAGAATGTCTTCTGATGCAGGTTCGTGGGATGGACGAGGAAGAACTCCTGTCCGACATAATAAGGAACCATCTCCAAGACATCGCGGAAGGAAAGATCAGCACGATCTCGCGGGGCTTGAAAATCTCTTCAGCAGAGGTGAGAAAACTGATCCATGTGATCAAGAACTTAAATCCGCGCCCATTAAATGGGATCGGCGGTGAGAAAGCCCAATATATTCTCCCGGATGTGATCCTGGAGTTTCAGGATGGGCAGTGGAACATCGAACTGAATGATAAATGGACTGGAAATCTCCAGGTCAGCGATTTCTACATTCATATGATGGAGACCGCCCAGGATGAGGAATTAAAATCATATTTTGAGAATAAACTGCGCAGAGCCCGCTTTATTATGAACGCGGTGGAGCAGCGCAGAACAACAATTTTGGGAATCACACGGGAAATCCTGAAACGACAGGAAGATTATTTCCTCGGAAAAGGTCAGCTGAAACCGATGACACTGGAGGATATCGGCGATGTACTGGAGATCCACAAATCCACGGTCAGCCGCGCGATCCGTGACAAATATCTGAGAGTGCCGTCGGGATGTGTCCTGTTCCGCAGCTTATTTACGACTGGAATCGTCTCATCGGACGGAAACGGCGATGTGAGCAGAAATACAGTAAAGACAAAGCTGAAAGAACTGGTTGCGGCGGAGGATAAGAAAAAGCCCTGGAGCGATGAACAGCTCGCAGGTCTTTTACAGGATGCAGGAATGCCGATATCGAGAAGAACCGTTGCCAAGTACCGGATGGAGCTTGGAATTGGAGGCGTGTTCCAGAGAAAAGATGGATAAGGGTAACTGTTCAGTAGGTCTGCGCACTTGCTGCGCTGACCGTAAGAAAACTTGGGCTGGAAGGTAAAAATCCCATCGGCGCAGCCGATCTGGAATGGATTTTTGTATGTAACTGTGAGGGTACTGAACAGTTACGGATAAAAATGGGGGCTGCCGTCTCAGTGATATGTGAATATCGCTGAGCGGCAGCCCCTGATCATTTACATGGTCTCATTTTCAAATTTTTCCGTATACTTCTTCTGGATCAGATCCACTAACTCCGGTGCCTTTCCTCCGATCGGAGTGCCATTCATCTCGCAGGCCGGGGAGCAGAATTTTGTGGAGCTGGAGACAATGATCTCGTCGGCATCCATGAGTTCTGCCATGGTAAATGGTGTCTCGTCGACGATGATTCCGTTATCCTTGCAGATCTGGATGATGTGCATTCTTGTGATTCCCGGTAAAATATAGTGGTCTGTCGGGTGGGTCTTAAATACGCCGTCCTTGATGATGGAGACGTTGCTGTGGGCGCACTCAGTGACGATATCGCCGCGGTGGAAGACACATTCGCCGCATCCGAGGGACTCCGCTTTCTCTGCAGCCATGACGTTGACAAGAAGGTTCAGAGTCTTGATATTGCAGTGCAGGAAACGCGTATCCTCCATATCAGTGAGCTTTAAGCGTTTGCCGGAGTCGGCCGGTTTTCCAGGTTTCATGAAGATCCAGAGATTCGGCTTTGTTCCTTTTTCCGGGAACTGGTGCTGACGGATACCGGTTCCCCGGGTCATCTGCCAGTAGATGAAGATATCCTTATCGTCCATCTTTGCCAGCATATCATAGAGAATTGCTGCCAGCTCGTCTTTAGTGTAGGGAATATCGATCTTGATCAGACCTGCGCTGTTGAAAAAACGGTCCAGATGATCTTTCAGGGCGAAGATCTTTCCATTTCTTGCCAGCGTTGCCTCGTATACTCCGTCTCCGAAGTAACATGCGCGGTCGTTCATCGGAACGGTCATCTCTTCCAGAGGCCCGAATTTGCCGTTGTAGTAGCCAAGTGTTTTCATTTACATTTCCTCCTGAACTCACGAAAAATTTTTCGGATATAACTGAAATTATACTATTGCTATCATAGCATGGAACAGGAGGAAAGTAAAGGAAAGAGGAAGAATTTCAGCCAATGTTTTTGGACGTATTGTATAAAACGCCCTATATTTTCCCATTGTCATATGTGAGAATTTCCTGTATAATATAGAATAATTGTAACTGTTCAGTAGGTCTGCGCATTTACTGCGCTGACCGTAAGAAAAATTAGGCTGGAAGGCAAAAATCCTATCGGCGCAGCCGATTTGGAATGGATTTTTGCGCGTAACTGTGAGGGTACTGAACGGTTACGCGTAATTATGAAAATCTTGCAGGGCGGAAGCAAAGCAGCTTTTCGCGGCATGGCGGCAGATATCTGGAAAAGATCTGTCGCATAAATAAAATCAGGAAAGTGCAGGGAGTTACCAATGAACATCAGTATGAACCCAAACGGCGAACTGTACCAGTCTGCTGTCAACGCGCCGGGAACGATCGAGATCCCGGAGAGTTTTTTAAATGAGGCACGTCAGTTCCGGGAATTGAATATGCGTTACACATGTGCGATCCGGGAAGTGAAGACGAAATTAGAGGTATTGAACGATGATCTGGCGATTCGGAATCAGAGAAACCCGATCCAGATGATCAAATCCAGGGTGAAGAAGCCGGAGAGTATTATTGAGAAGCTTCACCGCCGCGGTTTCCCGATCTCCGTAAAATCGGTACGGGAGAACCTTTACGATGTGGCGGGGATCCGCGTGATCTGTTCCTTCGTGGACGATATCTATACGGTGGCTGAGATGTTAGCACGCCAGGATGATATCAATGTCCTTATGGTAAAGGATTATATCCGATGCCCGAAGGTCAACGGATACCGCAGTTACCATATGATCATCGAGGTTCCGGTATTCTTTTCCGACCGGAAAGAAAATATGCGCGTGGAGGTCCAGATCCGGACCATCGCGATGGATTTCTGGGCTAGTCTTGACCACCAGATGAAGTATAAGAAAGATGTGGAAGATGCAAGTGAGATCAGTGAAGAGCTGAAGGAATGCGCTGAGGTGATCGCGCAGACAGATCTAAAGATGCTGTTGCTCCGCCGGAAGATCGAGGACCGGGAGAGTAAGGAAAATCTGCTCCAGTTCGATAAGGATCCGATATAAGGAGCGGTTCGGGGACTGCGGAAGCGTAAAGTCCACAGCAGTCCCGATAAGGTATAACTTAATAGAGATAGCAGCACAGGGTTTCGGTGATACGGAACCCTGTTTTTTTGTACAGGGTGAGAGCCGGGGCGTTGCCGCCGGATACCTGGAGAAGGACCGGGCGTGGGGCAGTTTTGTCAGCAGCGGCACCTGCGCTTCTCACGTCTGAAATATGGTACGAAGTTTCCGGCGAAAGTGGTGAATGCTCGATGGCGGCTGCGTTACCGTTCAGCAACTGTGCAAGTACTGTACTTAAAAACTTTGTCCCATATCCCTTACCGCGGCAGGATTCTTCCACTTCAAAGCCATAGAGGTAGTAGTGGGAAGGGAAGACGGAGAAGTTGATAACGGCGTGGTCAGAGTGAAAGCGGAGAGTCAGAGTGCCGTCAAGATTCAGACATTCAGAGTGAATATCAGCAATTAAATCAGGGGCACTGACATCGGATCCTGTCTGGCTGGAGTGGCAGTCAATGATGGAAAAGTTTTCTGGCAGCAGCTTCATCATATGTTCTTCGGAATTCATTTCTGCTCCGATCGCCTCCAGAACGGCAGCAGCGGCAGAATTTCTCTTATCCGCATAAAAAATCAACTCCGAATCTTCCGGAAGTTCATCGATTCCCGCATCCAGAAGCCCAGAAAAGTGTCCATGACCGCGAAACTCCGGATCCGTGAAGGCAGAGCATTCATAGAGCAGGCCCTCTATAGGGATAAAAGCGATGGCGGAGACGATGGAACCGTCGTGTTCAAAATAGAGAAAGAGATCAGCCTCATCAAACGGGAACGAAAGTCTGGTTCCGTCAGAATCGGTGCATTTATTTACCATGGTTTGGAGCTGTCTGATCTGGGAAGAATCAAGGGAATGGACCCTGTGTAATTTCATAAAAAAATCCTCCTGAAAAAGCCGGAAAATTTCCGAAAGTCATTTACTGGAATACCATACTGATTCCGGGCAGTGGAATGCTTTGCGGATTGCCAGAGCACGCAGTGCGGAGTGATCCTGTATCGGAGAGAGTAAAAGCTTTTTGTCTCCAATATCATGAACATAAGTATATACAGAAAAATCGACCAATTCAAGAAAAATTCCGTGCTTTTTTCTATTGCCGTTCCGCATAAGCGGTGCTAAAATGGTTGCTAGTCTTTGCGTGAGACAACAAAATGAGGAGGAAACATTATGAAGTACGTGAAGGAAATTGTGATCATCTTCGGGATCACAATGGTCGGAGAACTCTTAAATAAGTTCATTCCGCTTCCGGTACCTGCCGGAGTATATGGTCTGTTCATTCTTCTTGGCGGTCTGTGCAGCGGAATCATTAAGCTCTCTGACGTGGAAGTTACGGGAAACCTGCTTCTGGATCTGATGCCGGTGATGTTTATCCCGGCGGCTGTGGGAATTATTGATAAGATCGAAGAGCTGAAGGCTGTCATGATCCCGATGCTCATCATTACCTTCGTGACCACATTCATCGTCATGTCCATCACCGGAGTGACGGCAGAGTGGATCATCAAGAGACAGAAGAAAGGGGAGAAATAGAGATGCCGTTATATTTTGGAGTATTTGTCAGTCTTTTCGCATACCTGATCGGTATGGAATTAAAGAAGAAATTCGGCTGGCCGGTGTTAAATCCGCTGCTTGTGGCGATCATTCTCGTAATCGCGTTTTTAAAGGCCACGGGGATCACCTACACGGATTATAATGAGGGAGCGTCCTATATCAGCTATTTTCTGACCCCGGCGACGGTATGCCTTGCGATCCCGCTTTACAAGCAGCTGGAACTGTTGAAGAGAAACTTGACGGCTGTTGCGACGGCGATCACCGCGGGTGTCATCGGAAGCGTTGTCAGCGTCTATGTGATGTCCATGATCTTTAAGCTGGAACATGTGCACTATGTATCCCTGCTTCCGAAGTCCATCACCACAGCGATCGGAATGGGCGTATCTGAGGAAGCAGGTGGGATCGTGACCATGACCATCGTGAGCATCATCATCACAGGAATTCTTGGAAATATCGTTGCGGACGGCTGGTTCAAGCTCATCGGAATCAAGGAGCCGATCGCGAAAGGCCTGGCACTGGGAACATCCGCCCATGCTATTGGAACAGCAAAGGCCCTGGAGCTTGGTGAAGTGGAAGGTGCCATGAGCAGCCTGTCTATCGCGGTAGCAGGACTTATGACGGTTGTGAGCGTGCCGATCATGTCGGGATTGATCTGATCGTTAGACGTATTTTTATAGCTGTATTGGTCCGACCAATAAATGGAGAAATGTGTCCTGAATGCATGACCCTGCGCAAATGTGTAAGCTGCTGTATGTGGCTGTGCGGGGCAAATCAATGTATCGGGGCACATTCTTTTACATACGAAATATACCAACATTGAATTCTGTCACTGGTGAACATTCATGACCTTTGCTTCGTGATGAACGGAGTGGGGGGACACGCAATAATTTGAGAAAAAATTAAAAATGGGATGGATTTTTGCGCGGGATTGTGCCAAAATTAGATCATGAAAAAGATCTGATTTAAGAAGGAGAGAAAGCCATGGCTGAGAGTGTAAAGAAACGTTCAGAGATCGAAGAACAGGATACCTGGAAACTGGAGGACATGATCGAATCACCGGAAAAGTTCGAGGAACTCATGGACGGTGTGGAGGAGCGGATCCAGGAGTATGAGGCATACCGGAAAAAACTTGGAAACTCCGCGGAATACCTGAAGAACTATCTGACATATGATGAGTCTGTGGACGAGACACTTTCTCTCCTTTATGCGTATGCGATGCAGAGGCGGGACCAGGATACCTCCGTCAGCGAGAACCAGGCGCTGGTGTCGAGAGTCCAGTCCCTGGCTGTGAAAGCGATGGCGGCATCTTCCTTCGCGGATCCGGAGATTTTAAGTATCCCGGATGAGAAGATGGCAGAATTTCTTGCATCTCCGGAGCTTGCCCACTATAAGAAACAGCTGGAACGGCTGCTGGCGAAAAAGGCTCACAGGTTATCGGAGAAGGAGGAAGCGATCTTAGCTGCCGCCTCCGAGATCTCGGGAACTCCATCATCGGTGTTTGCCCTGTTCAACAACGCGGATCTGAAATTTGAGCCGGTGAAGGATGAAAACGGGGAGCTGGTGGATGTGACCCACGCGAGATACGGAAAGCTCATCGAGAGCAGGGACAGGAGTGTCCGCGAGGCAGCGTTCCATTCCCTGTACGCCTCCTACCGTCAGTTCGCAAATACCGTTGCCGCAAACTATGAGGGAAATGTCAAACAAGGAAATTTCTATGCGAGAATGAGAAAATATCCGTCCGCAAGAGCCATGTACCTGGCGGGGAATGAGATCCCGGAAAAGGTTTACGACAACCTGATCGAGTCCGTCCATAACGCTCTGCCGCTGATGCACCGGTACATGAAATTCAGAAAGAGCTATATGAATGTCTCTGAGCTCCACATGTATGATCTCTATGTGCCGCTGACGGAAGATTATGAGAAGACCTACACCTACAAGGAGGCGCAGGAGCTGATCTTAAAGGCGCTGAAGCCGTTAGGAGAGGAGTATCTGAATCTCCTGAGAACAGGATTTGAGAACCGCTGGATCGACGTCTATGAGAATGAGGGAAAAAGAAGCGGCGCGTACTCCAACAGCGCTTACGGCGTTCACCCGTATGTGCTGATGAGCTTTGATGGGACATTGAATTCTGTCCTCACGCTGGCCCATGAGATGGGGCATTCCATTCACTCCTGGTATTCCAACGCGAACCAGAGCTACACCTACGCAGGATACAGGATCTTTGTGGCTGAGGTGGCCTCCACCTGCAATGAGATCCTGCTCTTAAACTACATGATCAACGAGGCAAAGGACAGAAAAGAGAAGTTTTATCTGGTGAACCAGCTTGCGGAACGGTTCCGCACGACACTTTTCCGTCAGGCCCTGTTCGCGGAGTTCGAGTGGGAGACTTATAAGCTTTCCTGGAATGGAACCCCGCTCACAAAAGATTTGCTCTGTGGTCTTTACCATGAGCTGAATTCGGAGTATTATGGGAAAGAGACCGTGATCGACTCCGACATCGACCACGAGTGGGAGCGGATCCCGCACTTTTACATGCAGTTTTATGTGTACCAGTACGCCACCGGATTTTCGGCGGCGATGGCCATCGCGAGACGGATCCTGGCAGGCGACCCGGAGACGAAGGAAGGCTATTTCCGCTTCTTAAAAGGCGGCTGTTCCAGGACACCGGTGGAATTACTGAAGCTTGTAGGTCTTGACATGGAAGAGCCGGAGGTTGTGAATGAGGCTGTGAAGGTGTTTAAAGATCTGCTGGATGAGATGGAAGAGCTGGCGTAAAAAAATAAGTTTGGAAAAAGCGATTCTGGCCTGTGCCAACGCAGTGCGGGCCAGAGCTTATCAATTATGAAATCAGAGTTCAGTGTTTGCCGATCAAGAGATAGAGATTCGGCATGAGGGGAAGAGGCGAGTAGTTATGAGTATTTATGAGGCAATTTTTAACCGGTGTTCCGTCAGAGAATACCGGATGGAAAAGATTGAGCCGGAGAAGCTGGAGGGGCTGAAACGGTACCTGAAGAATGTGGCGCTTTTAGACGAGGAAAAGCCGGTGGAATTTGAGATCGTGGACAACATCGACAAAAAGCAGAAAGTCCACGGACTCTGGAAGACGGAAGCGCCGTACTACCTTGCGGTATATTGCGGTGACGACCGCCTTTCCATGCGAAATGCCGGGTACACAGCAGAGCAGGCAGTCCTCTACCTTACATCGAAGGAACTCGGAACCTGCTATCTCGGCGCGACAAAAGCAGGCGAGGACAAAAAAGACGGACTGAAGCGCTTTCTCGTCATCGCCTTCGGCAAGGCATCCGCAAAGCCGTTCCGCGATTCGTCCATGGCACACAGAAACTCCCTGGCAGCTCTCTGTGCCTTCAAGGATGAACCGGGAGAACAGGTAAAGTCGATCCTCCGCGCCGCCCGCCTCGCCCCGTCCTCCTTCAACTCCCAGCCCTGGCGCTTCGTCGTTTACTCCGACCGCCTCTACATCTTCATGAAAAAAGCCGCCCCATTCTCCGGAAAAGGAGCGAAGGCCTTCAAGGAGTTCAACATGGGAATCATGCTGTCACATATCATGCTGGCAGCAGAGGAATACTGGATGAACATGGAGACGCTGGTGGAGGAGCAGTTTGCTAAGAAGGATTATAAGAATGGGGAGTATGTCTGTACGATTGTGTTTCATAGTTGAAAAACGCCACACCGCATCTGTCTGGCCTCCTCCCCATCTGTCACAATATTCCCCGATTCTCCTCAAATTGCAGAAATTTTCCCAACCTCTATATTTCTACTTGAAACCGGAAACACCATATGCTAAAATTGGAAAGAATAAGGTGTTGTAGAAACGCAACTACATCGGAGGAGGAAACTATGATCAGTCAGCTCATACAGAAGATTCAGAAGACAAAGGCACCGATCTGCGTCGGTCTTGACCCTATGTTAGGTTATATCCCGAACCATATTGTCCAGAGAGCATTTAAGGACTTCGGCGAGACCATGGAAGGAGCTGCCGA
This sequence comes from Desulfotomaculum sp. OF05-3, assembly GCF_003435535.1. Taxonomy (NCBI): domain Bacteria; kingdom Bacillati; phylum Bacillota; class Clostridia; order Eubacteriales; family Desulfotomaculaceae; genus Desulfotomaculum; species Desulfotomaculum sp. OF05-3. The sequence continues at coordinate 111,844 of NZ_QWGO01000007.1, forward strand.
GGCTGTATGGCAGTTTAACAAAGAAATTATTGATAACACTTATGATTTGATTCCCTCAGTGAAACCGCAGATTGCAATGTATGAGCAGTTTGGCATTGAGGGTCTTAAAATATATGCCCGCACCATCGAGTACTGCCAGAACAAGGGACTCCTTGTGATCGGAGATGTAAAGAGAGGCGATATCGGATCCACTTCCTCCGCATATGCAGTTGGACATATCGGAAGTGTAAAAGTCGGAAGCAATGTATGCCGCGGCTTCAATACAGATTTTATCACCGTAAACCCGTACCTCGGAACAGACGGAATCAAACCGTTCGTCAATGTCTGCAACGATGAGGACAGAGGCCTTTTCGTTCTCGTTAAGACATCCAACCCGTCCAGCGGTGAGTTCCAGGACCGCCTTGTAGACGGAAGACCGCTCTACGAGTTAGTCGCAGAGAAGGTCGTTGAGTGGGGCGAAGCAAGCATGGACGGCGATTACAGCAACGTAGGCGCTGTTGTGGGCGCTACATATCCGGAGATGAGCAAGATCTTAAGAAAGCTCATGCCGAAGACATACTTCCTTGTACCGGGCTACGGCGCACAGGGCGGTACCGCGAAAGACTTAATGCACTGTTTCAACGAGGATGGTCTCGGAGCTGTCGTAAACTCCTCCAGAGGAATCATCGCTGCGTATAAGCAGGAGAAATACGCAAAGTTCGGTCCGGAACATTTCGCAGAGGCATCCAGACAGGCTGTTGTGGATATGATCGCGGATATCAACTCCGTATTATAATAGTACATTGAAAATTTATCAGCCATGGCGTATGTCCGTGGCTGATGTGTTGTAACCATATAAAAACAGTGTTCCGGAAAGCTGGAAAAGCACCGGAATACTGCTAGTAAACCACCAGGAGGAAACCATGGCACAGAAAAAAGTAAACGCTGTGATCCACAGCCAGGAAAAACTGGCGGAGGGAATCTACAGCATGTGGCTTGACGCACCGGAGATGGCAAAAGCAGCCGTACCGGGACAGTTTATCGCTGTTTACACCAATGACCAGTCAAAGCTTCTCCCGCGTCCGATCAGTATCTGTGAGGCAGACAAGGAGAATGGAAGACTTCGGATCGTTTACCGCATCGCAGGAGCCGGAACAAAGGAATTTTCCGCATACAAGGAAGGCGATACCCTCGATATTATGGGACCGCTGGGAAATGGATTCCCCTTAAAGAAGAAAAAAGCATTCCTGATCGGCGGCGGAATCGGAATCCCGCCGATGTTAGAGCTTGCTAAGAACCTTGACTGCGAGAAGACAGCAGTCATCGGTTACAGAGATAAAGAGACTTTCCTCGCGGACGAGCTTCGCAAATACGCCGATGTCGTGATCGCGACAGAGGATGGAAGTGTCGGAACAAAGGGAAATGTCATCGACGCGATCCGCGCGGAGAAGCTTACCGCGGATATTATCTACGCATGCGGACCAACTCCGATGTTGAAGGCATTAAAGACCTACGCAATGGAGAACGGGATCGAGTGTTATATCTCTCTGGAAGAAAAGATGGCATGTGGAATCGGTGCCTGTCTTGGCTGTGTATGCCACAGCAAGGACATTGATGAGCACAGTAACGTGAGAAACAAGAGAATCTGCAAGGACGGTCCGGTATTCCGCGCTGAAGAGGTAGAACTTCTGACTCCGGATGAGCAGCGCGAGCGCATCGCCTCCGGCATCATGATCAAGAAGGAGGAGCAGGCATGAATACAAAAGTAACACTTGCCGGTGTAGAGTTAAAGAACCCGGTTATGACCTGTTCCGGTACCTTTGGTTCCGGTATGGAATACGGCGAGATGATCGATCTTGACCGTCTCGGCGCTGTTGTCACAAAAGGAATCGCAAACGTGCCGTGGCCGGGAAATCCGACCCCGCGAGTGACGGAAGTTTACGGCGGAATGTTAAATGCTATCGGTCTTCAGGGACCGGGCGTCGACGTGTTCATGAAGCGCGACGTTCCGTTCTTAAGACAGCATGACACAAAGATCATCGTTAATGTCTGCGGAAAGTCCGAGAGCGACTATGTGGATGTTGTGGAGCGTCTTGCTGACGCTGATGTAGATATGCTTGAGATCAATATCTCCTGCCCGAACGTAAAAGAGGGCGGAATCGCCTTCGGCCAGGATCCGAAATGCGCGGAACAGATCACAAAGGCGGTAAAGAAGGTCGCAAAGCAGCCGGTGATCATGAAGCTCTCCCCGAACGTTACGGATATCGCTGAGATGGCGAGAGCCGTTGAGGCAGGCGGTGCGGATGTGGTATCTCTGATCAACACCATCACGGGAATGAAGATCGATATCAACAAGCGTACATTCGCCCTGGCAAACAAGACCGGCGGTATGTCCGGCCCGGCGATCAAACCGGTGGCTGTCCGCATGGTATATCAGGTCGCAAACGCTGTGAAGATCCCGGTGATCGGAATGGGCGGCATTATGACGGCTGAGGACGCGCTGGAGTTCATCCTCGCAGGTGCGACAGCAGTGTCCATCGGAACCGCGAATTTCATCAACCCGGATACGACGATCCAGGTGATCGAGGGCATCGAGGCGTACATGAAGAAGTACGGTGTGGAAGATATCCACGAGTTAATTGGTGCTGTGCACTAAGAATATTATTTTGAAAGGAAGTTTTTAGGTCATGGAAAAGTACAAGCAGGAATTTATTGAATTCATGGTTGATTGCGGCGTATTAAAATTTGGAGATTTCGTAACAAAGAGCGGAAGAAAGACTCCGTTTTTCGTAAACACAGGATTCTACCGCACAGGCGCCCAGCTCAGAAAGCTCGGCGAGTACTACGCAAAAGCGATCAATGATACATTCGGAACAGACTTCGATGTTCTCTTTGGACCGGCTTACAAGGGAATTCCGCTGACCGTTGCAACAAGCATGGCGATCAGTGAGCACTTCGGCGCAGACATCAAGTACTGCTCCAACAGAAAAGAAGTAAAAGACCACGGTGACAAGGGAATCCTTCTCGGCAGCCCGATCGCTGACGGTGACAAGGTCGTTATCATCGAGGACGTGACAACAGCGGGTACATCCATCGAGGAGACACTTCCGATCATCAAGGCGCAGGGCGATGTCGATGTTCTCGGCCTTGTTGTATCCGTAGACCGCTGCGAGAGAGGTAAAGGCGAGAAGTCCGCTCTTACCGAGATCCAGGAGAAATACGGTTTCCGCACAACAGCGATCGTAACCATGAAGGAAGTAGTTGAACACCTTTACAACAAAGAGTACAAGGGAAAAGTTATCATCGACGACACATTAAAAGCAGCGATCGACGCATACTATGAGCAGTATGGCGTAAAATAAGAAGGAGCGGTTTTATGGAAAAAATTTATAAGACCATGAGAAACACAGGGGCAGCGAGCATCGCGGTTGGAGTTATCGTTGCCTCTGTTGGACTTGCTGCCGGAATCATCGCGATCGTGAACGGGGCACTGCTTCTTAAGAGAAAATCTGAGATTACGTTTTAATCGGATCAGGGCGGTTTTAACGCGGCTGTGAAAACAAAAAGAGCGGTGAAGCATGCCTGAAAAGTGAAATGAACGGAGTGGGAGATGTGGCCTTTATGGCGGCATCTCCTTTCCTGCTTAAAAATTCGGAGAGTATCCGGAGAGAAGGACCACGAAACAGGAACCCCTGTTTTGGTGGGAATGGAGAATTTTGAAAATGAAAAAACACAGACATCGGATTCTCGGGGCGGTTCTTTTCGTCCTGTATCTGGTTCTGCTGACATATTTCCTGTTTTTCGCCGAAGAAATGGGGCGCAGCCCCGACGCGAGGGCCGAATATTCCTACAACCTGACCCTTTTTAAAGAGATTCGGCGCTTTCTTTTATACAGGAACATTCTTGGCTGGCGCGCGGTGTTCTTGAATATTTTCGGCAACGTGCTGGCATTTATGCCCTTTGGCTTTTTTCTGCCGGTCATCTGGGTGCGGACGAGACACTGGTATATCACAGTACTCTTAAGCTTTGCCATGAGTCTTCTTGTGGAGACGATGCAGCTTGTCGGCAAAGTCGGAAGCTTTGATGTGGATGACCTGCTCTTAAATACCATCGGTGGTTTTGCCGGGTATATTATTTTTGTCCTTGCGAGAGGCGTTTGGGAGAGATACAGTGGAACGAATCGGAAATAAAGTATCGTATATTAAAAAGCCGTTTGCAAAGAACAGTTTTGTGGCGGCAGGGCTCGCAGCGGCGGCACTTGTCTTTTATGCCGCCGCCATCAGCTTTTCGTACTATACCCAGGGGAATGCACCGCTTGCGGCTGCGGCTCTGGGTTTTTGCAGTATTATCATTGCGGTGTCATCGGTGGTCTATGGTGTATTTGCCATGATGGAGAAAGAGAAGAATTATCTTCTGGCGAAGATCAGCCTTGCGGCGGCGGGGATCCTGCTGCTGGTGTGGGTACTGATGATCGTGTTTGCGCTGTAAAGATGACAGGGCGGAACCGGGAACAGCGGTCCGGAGCGCATCTTTTTCAGGTGCGGAAAATGAACGTGAAATGGAGGCATGACACATGGAACAAGATCTGATCAGAGAGCGCTATGACCTTTCCATGGCGCGGATCCAGGAAATTCTGACGGAAGAGACGGTACCGGAAAACTACCGGGATTATTTTAGAAAAGTGACAGAGTTCATTATCCAGTGCGGCGAGGTCTTAAAGGCGAAAGAGGGCGGAAGCCTGGATCAGATGACACTGGAAGAGGGAAGAACGTTAAACCATAAGCTTTATGCGGATGTTCTTCCGGAAAACTATGAGACAAGCTATACGAATCCGGCTTACGCGGTGAAGACACTGGGGGAGGAGTACGGAAAGCTTCTTTCCTATCTCTATGCGGAGATCCGCGGGGATATCATTTACGCGTTTGAGGGACGTGTTCTGGATCTCGTGATCGGAAACGAGGCACTGATCGAGATCTACAATCTCTTTGAGGGCGAGACACTTCCGGCAGCGAAGGAGATCAAGGACGTGCTCTACTGGAGCGCCAGCGACTACTGTGATGTGACTCTGACTTACCGTGTACAGGAAGGCGTGGATCCAAAGCTTGACTTCGCGAAAAAGATCATCATGGAGAGTGACCTTTCCGATCTCTCGTATCTCTACCGGTTCGGTGCGTATATTTCCCCGGAAGAGGAGAAGACAGCGGCGTTCTTAAACAGCCTGCCGGAGGAAGAGATCAGGAAGATGGCAGATACCTATACTGACGGATATATCCGTGGATTTGAGGTCATGGGCCGGGATCTTTCGAAGAAGAAGACGGTGTCAGTGCGTTATCCGATCGGTTTTGAACGCATGGTACGCCAGGCAGTAAAAAATTTCGAGTCAGCGGGGCTTTCGGTGATCTTTTGCAGAAGTGCTGTGGGCAGCATCAACCGGAATCCGGCAGGACACAGCGGATACGCATCCTCTTCCCCGAACAGACAGTATGATTATGACCATCGTTATGACAGCGCAGTCTATATGGATAAGGCGTTCCGTGACCGGAAGATCGGTGTCTTAAAGACGGCCTACGAGCAGTATAAAGAGGACGCAGCCGCTTACGCGGGACCGGCGGTCATCGAGACCTTCGGCGAGCCGGGCTTTGAGCCAGTGAATAAGCCGGAGGCATGGGCGTTTACGGAGAAACAGCAGAACCTTTATCTGGAGTACAGGAATCTCTCTATGACGGTGGTGAACGAATATATTCCGGGGGATGAGACGAGCTTTACGATCATCGCGTTTCCGGTTCCGGCAATCGGGGAACAGTTCACGAAGATCTTTAAGGAGACGATCCGGATCAACACCCTGGATTACGAACTTTACCGTGACATGCAGCAGAAGATCATTGATGTTCTCGATACGGCGGAGTATGTGGAGATCACCGGAAAAGGGGAGAACCAGACGAACATGCAGGTCCAGCTGGCTGCGATTTCCAACCCGGAAAAGCAGACGAAGTTTGAGAACTGTGTGGCGGATGTAAATATTCCGCTTGGCGAGGTGTTCACTTCCCCGAAGCTTGCGGGAACGAACGGAATCTTAAATGTGGGAACGGTTTATATCGGAGATATCCAGTACCGGAATCTCCGCATGGAATTCAAGGACGGCCGTGTGGTTTCAGCGGTATGCGATAACTTCGTGGAAAATGGAGTGATCGATCAGGAAGCCGGACACCGTCTCATCGTGCAGGGAATCATGAACGGTCACGAGACGCTGCCCCTCGGTGAGTTTGCCATCGGAACGAACACGACGGCTTACGCGATGGCGGAGAAGTTTGGAATTCTGGACCGTCTGCCGATCCTTATCGTCGAGAAGATGGGACCGCACTTTGCAGTTGGCGACACCTGCTACAGCTGGTCTGAGGACAGCCCGATGTACAATCCGGACGGCAAGGAGATGATCGCGAGAGACAACGAAGTTTCTATATTAAGGAAGGAAGATGTCTCGAAGGCGTACTTCGGCGTCCACACGGATATCACGATCCCATATAAGGAGCTGGAGAGAATTTCCGCAGTCCATACAGACGGAACGAAGATAGATATCATTCTGGACGGAAGGTTTGTGCTGGCGGGGCTGGATGAATTGAATAGGCCGCTGGATGAAAAATAAGAAAAAGTTGTAACTGTGAAGATACAGAATCGTTACAAAAAGTTTTATCAGACTGCAAAACCGGAATAGCATAGAGAAAATTATGAACACAGTGGTTATGCAGCTGATGACAGGACACCTTGAAATATGTAATTCATTTATGTATTTCAGGGTGTTTTTACATAATTACACTGAGTGTGGACACCTGTGATCCCAGGAAAAGCCGCTGACAGACCGATGGATGGGAAGAATATTATATTTTGCAGTATCACATCACTGCATGAAGTTGGCAGAATCTACGGATTCCTACTTGACGCGCATAAAAAAACCTTGTATTATGATTGATAAGGAAATATTGTTACTAAAAAGCTATTTATTAGAATGACTTATCAATAATCGTTACACTCATAAGGAGAAAAAACAATGGCAAAAGTTGGAATTGTAATGGGCAGTGACTCTGATATGCCGATCATGGCACAGGCTGCCGAGGTACTGGAACAGTTTGGTATTGATTTTGAAATGACGATCATTTCCGCTCACAGAGAGCCGGATACATTTTTCGAGTACGCGAAGAGCGCCGAGAGCAAAGGCATGAAGGTCATTATCGCCGGCGCAGGCAAGGCAGCTCACCTTCCGGGTATGTGCGCAGCGATCTTCCCGCTTCCGGTCATCGGAATCCCGATGAAGACTTCTGACTTAGGCGGCGTGGATTCCCTCTATTCTATCGTACAGATGCCGTCCGGAATCCCGGTAGCGACCGTAGCGATCAACGGAGGAAAGAACGCCGGAATCCTTGCGGCAAAGATCCTTGCGGCATCCGATCCGGAACTCCTTGAAAAATTAAAAGCTTATTCCGAGAAGATGAAGACGGAAGTTGAGAGCAAGGCTGAGAAGCTCGACAAGATCGGATACAAAGAGTATCTTGCTTCCATGAAAAAATGACAAGTAACAGAGATATTAAAAACAGAGTTCCCGCAGACAGAAAGGTGAGTAGCTGCCGGGCATTGTGTTTCCAGCAGGGTCTGATGAAGACACAGTGTAAACTCATATAAGCATAAAAAATATAGAAATCGGGACATGATTGCGCATGCAGCATGCAGAATGCACAGAGAATGTCCGAGAACATAAGATTCTCCAGGAGGAAATACATATGGATTACAAGAAAGCCGGAGTTGATATCGAGGCTGGTTACAAGTCTGTAGAACTGATGAAAGAGCATGTTAAGAAGACCATGCGTGAGGAAGTTTTAGGAGGTCTTGGCGGATTTTCCGGTGCATTCTCCCTCGCAAAGATCAAAGATATGGAGGAGCCGGTCCTTCTTTCCGGTACTGACGGATGTGGAACAAAGGTGAAACTTGCGATGATCATGGACAAGCATGACACCATCGGTATCGACGCAGTTGCCATGTGTGTCAACGATATCGCGTGTGCAGGCGGTGAGCCGTTATTCTTCTTAGACTATATTGCATGCGGCAAGAACTATCCGGAAAAGATCGCGGATATCGTAAAAGGTGTTGCGGAAGGCTGTCTCCAGTCTGAAGCTGCCCTGATCGGCGGTGAGACCGCAGAGCATCCGGGTCTTATGGCAGAGGATGAGTATGACCTTGCAGGTTTCTCCGTTGGCGTCTGCGATAAAAAGGATATGATCACAGGTGAGGATCTTCAGCCGGGTGATGTGCTGATCGGAATGGCTTCCACAGGCGTTCACTCCAACGGTTTCTCTCTTGTCCGCAAGGTATTTGAGAAAGAGATGACTGCGGAGGGCTTAAATACATATTACGACGAGCTTGGAAAGACTCTTGGTGAGACACTTCTCGCTCCGACAAGAATCTATGTGAAAGCTTTAAAGAACGTGAAAAAAGCAGGCGTTACCGTAAAGGCATGCAGCCATATCACAGGCGGCGGCTTCTACGAGAATGTTCCGCGTATGTTAAAGGATGGCGTCCGCGCTGTGATTCATAAAGACAGCTACCAGATCCCGCCGATCTTCCCGCTGATGCAGAAAAAGGGCGAGATCGATGAGAAGATGATGTACAACACCTTTAACATGGGAATCGGCATGGTCGTTGCAGTCGCTGAGGAAGATGTCCGCACAACGATGGCAGCCATGAAAGCAGCAGGAGATATCCCGTATATCATCGGATCCATCGAGGCAGGAGAAAAGGGAGTGACCTTATGTTAAGAGTCGGCGTTCTTGTTTCCGGCGGAGGAACGAATCTTCAGGCGATCTTGGATGCCATCGACGCGGGAACGATCCGCAATGCGAAGGTAGAGGTCGTCATCAGCAACAACGCAGGCGCGTTTGCTTTGGAGCGCGCGAAAAAGCGTGGGATTCCGGCTGAGTGTCTTTCCCCGAAGGATTTTGCGTCCAGGGAGGAGTTCAATGAGGCACTGGTTGCTAAAATCGATTCCTATGAGCTGGACCTCATCGTGCTGGCAGGATATCTCGTGAAGATCCCGGCAGCCATGATCGAAAAATACAGAGATAAGATCATCAATATCCACCCGTCTTTGATTCCGTCCTTCTGCGGTGTCGGCTTCTACGGATTGAAGGTCCATGAGGCTGCTCTTCGGAGAGGTGTAAAGATCACCGGTGCGACGGTACATTTTGTGGACGAGGGAATGGATTCCGGTCCGATCATCTTACAGAAGGCTGTTGAAGTGGAAAAAGGTGACACGCCGGAGGTCCTTCAGCGCCGCGTCATGGAACAGGCAGAGTGGAAGATCCTGCCGAAGGCCATCGACATGATCGCAAACGGAGAGATCTGATACAGGATAGAAGACAGCCGTTCCTGGCTGCGCGGGGCGTATACAGGAACGGCTTCACTGATAAGCAGGAGGAAAAACGAATGAAGGTTTTAATCGTTGGCAGCGGCGGAAGAGAGCATGCGATCGCATGGAAGGTCGCACAGAGCAAGAAGGTCGATAAGATCTACTGTGCACCGGGCAATGCAGGTATTTCTGAAGTAGCGGAGTGCGTGCCGATCGGTGCCATGGAATTTGATAAATTAGTTGCTTTCGCGAAAGAAAAAGAGATCGATCTTACCGTAATCGGTATGGACGATCCGCTTGTAGGCGGAATCGTTGATGTCTTCGAGAAAGAGGGACTCCGTGTATTCGGACCGAGAAAGAACGCGGCGATCCTCGAGGGTTCCAAGGCATTCTCCAAGGACCTTATGAAGAAGTACAATATCCCGACAGCGGCTTATGAGACATTTACAGACCCGGAAAAGGCGCTGGAGTATCTTGAGACCGCAAAGATGCCGATCGTACTGAAGGCAGACGGTCTTGCGCTTGGAAAGGGCGTTCTGATCTGCCAGACATTGGAAGAGGCAAAAGAGGGCGTTAAGACCCTGATGATGGATAAGAAGTTCGGCTCCGCGGGTGATGAGATCGTCATCGAGGAGTTTATGACAGGCCGTGAGGTATCCGTACTGTCCTTCGTGGACGGAAATATCGTGAAGATCATGAGCTCCGCCCAGGATCACAAGCGTGCGAAGGACGGCGATCAGGGCTTAAATACCGGCGGTATGGGAAACTTCTCCCCAAGCCCGTTCTACACAAAAGAAGTCGACGAGTTCTGTAAGAAATATATCTATCAGGCTACCGTTGATGCCATGAAGGCAGAGGGAAGACCGTTTAAGGGCGTTATCTTCTTCGGACTTATGCTGACACCGGACGGACCGAAGGTTCTCGAGTACAACGCGAGATTCGGCGACCCGGAGGCGCAGGTCGTTCTCCCAAGACTGGAAAACGATATTGTGGACGTCTTCGAGGCATGTATCGACGGAACGCTCGATCAGGTCGACTTAAAGTTCGACAATGACCGCGCGACAGTATGTGTGATCTTAGCGTCCGACGGCTACCCGGTAGAGTATAAAAAAGGATTCCCGATCGAGGGACTTGAGAAGTTCAAGGGAAAAGACGATTATTATGTCTTCCACTCCGGCACAAAATTCAACGAAAACGGTCAGATCGTCACCAACGGCGGCCGTGTCCTCGGTGTGACCGCCACCGGAAAAGATCTGAAGGAAGCCAGAAAGAAGGCTTATGAGGCTACGGAATGGATATCATTTGAGAATAAGTATATGAGACATGATATTGGTAAGGCGATCGACGATATTCACTCATAACCTAAAAGGTCCAATGAATCTCAAAATCTCCATTTGAATTGATCATTATATGATTGATCAATAGGCAGACGAGATTGTGCTTTTCGGTATCATCCAATTCATCAATGTTGGACATGGACAGGATACTTTTCACATCGGCAGTATCTTTCTGATCAGCTGTAGCATTCTCAATTTCAAGAGAGAGGGTATCTCTTTCGGAATAGAGGATCTGCAGCTGATTTTCTATATCCTTTTCTTCGACTGAACCAAGCGAGTAGAGCCTGATCGTGCGGGCAATTTGCTTTTGTATATTTTCCAGACGTTTATTTAATGTTTCAACAAGAGATGAAGAGTCCGCAGCGGGGGAATTGGAAACTTCATCAAAATAATCAGGATCCAGCTGGAGATGACGGATTTCATTTAAAACAGCATTGTCTAAGACCTCGACTCTTATGTTGGGAGACATACATTTTGGAGATCCATCACGCCAGTTGTAAGCACGATTACGACATTTGTAATATTTATAGCGATGCTTTTTCGTGCCTACATAATGAGCAGAATATGTGGCCCCACAGGAAGCACATCGGCATAGCCCAGAGAGAAGATACTGACCGTAGTGCCCGGTATGTTCTTTTTTGTAGTATTCAGCGATCTGGGTAACCTTTTTCTGAACTTCATTAAATGTGGTTTCGTCTATAAGTGGTTCGTGGATCCCGTTAATATATCCAGTATTTGTTTTTATCTTTCCAATGTAGATAGGATTTTGCAGTATTAAAGAAATCGTATTATAACCAACTTTATAAGGTCCATATTTGGTAGTGTATCCAGACATGGAGCGGGCAATATCAGAATAGGAATATCCGCGGATCGCCAGATCGAAGATCTGTTTAACCTGCGCTGCTTCGTATTCGTTCGGGATAAGATAGTCGTTAATAAAGTCATAGCCGATTGGGACATTTCCGCCGCCGTGCCATTTTCCCTGCTTTGCCCGCCCTTCCCGTCCCATTGCCATTCGTTCCTTAATTTGTTCCCGCTCTAACTGCGCGAAGACACTTAAAATTCCGATCATGGCCCGCCCAAACGGGGTACTGGTATCAAAATTTTCCGACATGGAGATGAAATCCACATGGTTTGTAAGGAAAAGGTCCTCGATAATATAGAGGGTATCTTTCTGGGAACGGGATAATCGATCCAGTTTGTAGACAAGAACGGTATCAAAACGTTTTTGTGTGCAATCAGCAAAGAGCTTTTGGAGAGATGGACGGTTCATATTTCCGCCAGAAAAGCCCGGATCCGTATATACTTTATAGATCTTCCAGGAATGAGCTTCGCAGAATTTTGTAAGCCGGTCGATCTGCTCCGAAATGGAATATCCTTCAACGGCCTGTTCCTGGGTGGAGACCCGGACGTAAATAGCGACTTTTTTCATATAACACCTCCAGAAAAAGGTATAAAAAATACACCCCTTGCCGAGATGCCTGGAAGATGATATAATTCAGTTGTTCAGGCTGATTATATCTTTCCGGAGCATCCGGCAAGAGAAAATCTATGAAAATCCGTTCGGTGCTGGTAACACCGGGCGGTTTTTCTATTTATGTGATTTGACAAATTATTTCCGGACCTGTATAATATACTTAACGAGAGAGCCGAAAGCTAGAGTACACCTAGCCGCCGGCAAGCATCAACCTAAAAAATAGCGCCTTATCTTACCAGGACGAGGGCGCTATTTTTTGTGTGTAAAATAAGCAACGAGGGTTATTACAGCACAAAGCATAATTACAAACTGAAACAGATCAGAATATGTAACCATCAGCACCAGCCTCCTTTCACTTTCGTGTCCGGCGGCTGACATAATCGCCCCTTCGGTTCCCCGGGTAAGTATATTATTTTCAAGGTTCGTTCTATATCTTTTCCATCACCGCCAAGTGCGGTTCAAACATGATCACATATCCATCCAGCTCTGTGTAGCAGCCGTATTTTTCCCGGTAGCATTCCAAGGCTTCGTTCAGAAATTCTTCTGACACTTCCAGACATTCTGACAATTCATGCAAGTTATGGCAATGGTTCCGGTATCCCAGGATGATCCCGGAGAGTCCGATCCGACGGTCGTAGGCCCACAGCCTTGCAAGATGTTCCTGTTTGCGATTAGCCACATCATTCTGATCTAAAATATTGCCGACTGTCATGCGGTGGTGACCAAGCTCTTCCGCGAGAACACAGGACTTTTCTACCGTGGTCATATCCTGACGGATAGCTACCGTACCATCACAATACAGACCGCGGATTCGGTTGTTGTCGAAAGGATAGTCGATCACATTGACTCCATCTTCGCGGGCTTCTTCCTGTAGATATTCGTATGAATTCATAAGAGCCTCCGTAAAAATTATTCCTCCATAAAATACTGACAGCGGTTCCGATAATAATCCTGTTCCAGATGGAATAGAGAACACATTTTTGCCACGGATCCGTTTTCACGATATTCTTTCAACGCTTCCAGATATTCCGGCCGGTGAGCATCCTCTATGATCAACGGTGAAAGATTATGACGCAGGCATTCCCTGAAAAGGATCATTCGACCAGTGCGTCCGTTTCCATCCTGGAAAGGATGAATGCTTTCATAGCGAACATGAAATTCAGCCAGAATTTCAAGAGTGACATCCTGGGAGGAATACCAGGAGAGCAGTTTTCCCATTTCTTCCGGAACTTTGCTTGGAAGAACTGTCTCATACATACCGACAATGTTCGGACGTTTCTTGTAGTCACCGATCGCATACCCGTTGGCGCGATCCTCAAAGACACCGCTTTTCAGTTCATAGTGGAACTGTTTGATCAGTTCCTGGCTGAGAGGCTGGTCAATTGTTTCTAACATCTTATTGAACATTAAGAAATGTCCGTTCATTTCCTCTACATCTTTTGTACGATAATAATCATCTGATTTTGGAAGTGTGCCGGTATCAAAGAGAGATGCCGTCTGTTCTTCCGTCAGAGCGCTGCCTTCGATTTTATTGGAGTTATAAGCAAGTAAGCGCTGAGTGAGACCGTAGATTCCGGAGCGGTCACGGCGCTTCCATTCTATTTGAAAACGTTCCAGCAGGAACTGAATAAATTCTGTAGTTGTCATGTGCGTCTCCTTTCTGGGGATCATGATTTCTTTCTATTCTTAACAAATTCAGCGAACTGGCGGATCTCATCCAGCTCATCCTCTGTGAAATCGTCACCGTCGAAGTGGGCGGCGATGGTGGTAGGTTGATAGTTATTTTCTGCAACCATTCGCTCCAATTCATCCGCGGTAATTCCTAAAGCATTACATATTTTACAAACATTTATATAACCGGCTTTTTCTGCCCCACGCTCTAAGATTGCTTTTACTGTAGAGTAGGGAAGACCAGATATCTTTACAATATCAGAAACCTTCATGTTTTTTGAGTCCATCAATTTCCGTAGTAATTCAGCTCTTTGATCCATGTGTATACCTCCTACGATGATATTACAATATTGCGCCAAAAAAGTAAACACAGAATTGCAAAATTCTGCAAATAATATGTTGATATTTGCGCAATAATGCAATATAGTAAAGGTATGAATTGCAGAATTGCGCAATTTGAAGGAGGTGAAAAAGTTGTGCACGGTAAAAATTGATAATCTTGAGGCTGAGATGAAAAGAAAAAAGTCTCTCGCCTTGAAATTGCAACATATCTGGGAGTTTCATATAGAACGATTCATTCGAGATTCAATGGTAAAGTGCCGTGGGAATATTCAGCATGTGTGAGAATTAGAGATCACTTTTTCCCAGAACACACATTAGAATACCTGTTCGCAACAGAGGACGAGAGGGGGTGAGAGAGAACGGACCAAATGAAGAAGACAATATTAAACCTAGATTATTCACGGATCAGCCGTGAAAGTGGCTGAAAGCCACATAGTTACTGTATTTTAGCTGAATATTGCTTTTCACCTATCAAGTGAATGAAAAAAGAGCATCCATTTGTGGTAAAATTAAGGTGTTCAAAGTCTTAACAATCCCAAACAAAGGAGCCCTTTATGAGTATTGTAAACACCTTAGCCTTAGAAAGCAATAGACAGATTAAAATAAATTTTGATGGAGGAGATCTCTCATCCGATGCAGGCTTGCTTCTTATCAAAGAATTCATAAGCAAACTTGGTATTGATACGCTTTTAGAAAAAGCGTTTAAAACCAATGATCCTGCTTTATTCCGATATCATTCGGATCCAAAAAACCTGCTCCAAATGATATATATGATTATTGCCGGTTATTTCGAGGATGATGCCTCTGATGAACTGACAAATGATCCTGTATTCAAGTCTGTACTTGAAAAAGATGCGCTTGCATCACAGCCTACGGTATCAAGATTCTTTAACCGTATGGATGAAGACACTTTAAACCAGTTCCTTGCGATTGCCAGAGTACTTCGGAGGAAAATTTACAGTATTCAGATGCCACAGGCTGTTATTCTGGATCTGGATTCCACTCTTCTTGATGCATACGGCAGGCAGGAAGGCAGAGCCTTTAACTTTCACTATCAGAGCAATGGTTATCATCCACTTGTCTGTTATGATGGAATGACCGGGGATCTGATAAAGATCCAGCTGCGTGATGGAACACAGTATTCCTGCACCGGAGTAGTTGATTTTTTGCAGCCGGTACTGGATGAATATCTGCATGACTATCCGGAAATCCCTATTCTACTTCGTGGTGATAGCGGTTTTTCTACGCCTGATCTTTATAAGCAGTGTGAGGAAAACGGCACAAGCTATGTGATCCGGCTGAAGGAGAATGGCATCCTACGTGGAAAAGCATCCGATCTTGTGGATGAGCTTGATGAAATCACCAGGAATAACAAAGTGGATTATGCGGTAGTTTATGGTGAATTCATGTACAA